>CAYMSG010000047.1:0-13729 GCA_964392955.1 uncultured Chitinophagaceae bacterium
TGGTCGGCGAAAACGGGGTTGTTCTTACTGGCTGTACTTGACATGATTATTGTAACAGCCATTGCCATTATTTCCATTGCAAAGGGAATCTCCATTCGTGTACGCAAGCTGGTGTTTATTGTTTGTGTATATGTGTTGTCGATTGTTATTCTTTATTACATCGGATTGCAGGGCCCCGGTTTAATTTACCTGTACGCAGCCTGTGTGTTTGGTATTTTCTTTTTCGAAAAAAAGTATGCGTATTGGTTTGCGGTATTCAACACCCTCGTATGTATTTTAATGGGCGCTGCCATACCATTAGGGTTAACGCCCTGGCCAAGCGACCGCTTACATTCATTGAACGAATGGATTGCTGTTACTTCCAATCCCGTGTTCCTGAGTTTTATTTCGGCAGCATTGATCCCGGCTTTATTTACCGGACTGGCCGATACACTGGAAAAGCAAAAGGTGCTGACCCGTGCACTCGATCAAAAACAACAATCGCTGGAAGAGGCGTACCGGTTATTGCAGAAAAAAAACGAAGACCTGGAACAGTTTGCTTACATCGCATCACACGACTTGCAGGAACCGTTGAGGATGGTGGCGGGCTTTCTTACACAACTCGAAAAAAAATACGAATCACAATTGGATGAGAAAGGAAAGCTGTATATTCATTATGCAGTTACCGGTTCCAAACGTATGCACCAGATTATTGCCGACCTGCTGGAGTTTTCCCGTGCAGGTCGTGAAAAAGGAGAGCTGAAACCGGTACATGTAACAGCGGTAATTAACGATGTGTTACTGTTGCTGAAAAAACGAATCGAAGAGAAGAAAGCAATTATAACAGTGGGTCCGTTACCTGAACTAATGGTTCATCAGGCAGCATTGCACCAGGTATTTCAAAACCTGATCGATAACGCACTGAAGTATCACGATCGTAATGATCCGCCACACATTACAATCTCTGCCGAACAGCTTGCCAGCCATTGGCAATTCACTGTTGCTGACAATGGCATAGGAATTTCACCTGAATTTTTCGACCGGATTTTTATGTTGTTTCAACGTTTGCATCAACGGGATGAGTTTAGCGGAACCGGTGTTGGACTGTCCATCTGCAAAAAAATTATTGAACTGTTGAATGGAAAAATCTGGGTGGAAAGTGAAGAACAAAAAGGGAGCCGTTTCCGGTTTACCTTACCCATAAATCCTGTAATGTAAATGTGCAGATGAAGAGAAGCCGTATCACATTCCTGCTGCCTGCAGCAGCGCTTGCTGTACTCATCTTGGCGGGTGGCTGGATCTATTTTTCCAACTACCGGAAACAAACTGCAGCATATCAGGAGAATATTGTTGTAGAACGAAAGATCAATCTTGCCAGACAAATCAATGTTGAATATTTAAAAGCCGTGCGGGATAACCGGGGCTACCGTTTGCAACAGGATAGTTTTCACCGACAGCAATACTTTAGTTTTAAGCAATACACACAAGCATTATTTGCATCGTATAAGAATGGTATTACTGATACAGCGGAACTGGATTTGTTTACAGCCTACGAACAAATTATTCAACTGCGTTTTCAACGTCTCGATCTCTTTATTGATTCTCCCGGAAGCCGGGACTCATTGTCGATAACCAGTGATATTATAGCAGCAATCCGGAATGAAGATGACCGCTACAAAGCGTTGATTAATTTCCTGAAAGCAAAAAGCCGTTTGCACGAACAAACATTTAACCGTTTAAAAAACTGGAACAACATTCTGTTTACTGTATGGATTGCATTAGCCGTTTTGTTGATGGTGCTCATGACATTTTTGTTACGGCGCAGGTGGTTAACCGAACAGGAAGCTTACGAAACCGAACAGGTCCGAAAACAAAATGAACGGATTACAAATATCCTGGAAGGTACCAACGCCGGCACCTGGGAGTGGAATGTACAAACCGGCGAAACGATTTTTAATGAAACATGGGCCAACCTGATCGGTTATACATTGGAGGAATTACAGCCCGTCAGCATTGAAACCTGGGTAAAGTTTGCCCACCCTGATGATCTTGCTGTTTCGAACCAGAAATTACAGGCATGCTTCAACCATCAGTCTGATTATTATGATTGCGAATGCAGAATGAAACATAAAGATGGTCATTGGGTATGGGTTCTCGACAGAGGGAAAGTATTAAGCTGGACCGAAGATAGAAAACCGTTGTGGATGTTTGGTACACATATCGACATCAGTGCCTTTAAGCAACTGGAGTTTGATCTCAAAGAAAGCAAATCATTTATTGATGCCGTGCTGGAAACAGTGGATGCAGGTATTGTGGTATGCGATGCAGAAGGGCATCTAAAATTATTTAATAAAGCCACCAGGGAAATGCATGGCTTGCCGGAGCAGGCATTGTCGCCTGATGAATGGTCGAAGCATTATCATTTATACGAAGGCGATGCCGTAACTCCATTGCCAACTGAACATATTCCTTTGTACAAAGCATGGAAAGGTTTGCCTGCCAAAGATCTGGATATGGCGATTCGTCATACATCGGGCAAAACAATTTTTGTGAAAGCAAACGGTTCTCAAATATTCGATAAAGATGGAAAGGTAGCAGGGGCGGTGGTGGCCATGCATGATATAACGGCTGCCAAACAATCGCAACTGCAACTGGAAGAAAGAGAACAGAAATTCAGGGGAATCTTTCATTCTACATTTCAGTTTATTGGGTTTCTGTCGCCCGATGGAACGGTATTGGAAGCCAATCAAACCGCACTGCAGTTTGCAGACTTGCAACCGGAAGATGTGATCGGGAAAAAATTCTGGGATTGTTATTGGTGGCAGATCAACCAGGCTACGCAGCAACATTTAAAAGAAGCAATTGAAAAAGCAGCTGCCGGCGAAATTGTAAAGTACGAAGTAGAAGTGTGGGATAAAGACAAGCACCCGGTTACTATTTTATTTAATCTGAAACCATTGCTGAATAATGAAGGGAAAGTAGTTGCCATTATACCCGAAGGCCGGCCGATACAGGATATGGTGGAAGCAAGGGAAGCATTGCTGCAAAAAAACCAGGAACTGGAAGCCTTTGCATCAATGGCTGCACACGATCTGAAAGAACCAGCCCGTATGATTGGAAACTTTATGCAGCTCTTAAAAACAAAGTATGGCGAGCAGGTTGATGAAGTTGGTATGCGGTATATCGATTTTGCTGTTACCGGTTCGAAACGAATGAACGAACTGATTAACGATCTGTTGGAATATGCACGAGCCGGGGCCGACGGTGATACGTTTACCAAAGTGGAAACAGAAGCAGTGATGCTTGAAACCCTGGCACAACTAGATGCAGTTATCACCGACAAGCAGGCCCGGATCAAATTCGAGCATTTACCAGTGATCAACGTACAAAAAACAGGATTGCAGATTCTTTTTCGTAACCTCATCAGCAATGCTATCAAATACCAACTCCCGGAAAACAAACCGGTTGTAACTATCAGTTGTACAGATCAAAAAAGCCACTGGCAGTTTTTGATTGAAGACAATGGCATTGGCATTGATCCGGAATATCTGCAAACGGTGTTTCAGTTGTTCAAACGCCTGCATGGCAAAGAAGAATACAACGGTACAGGTATGGGGCTTGCCACCTGTAAAAAAATCGTGGAGTTGCACGGTGGCCGCATCTGGGTTGAAAGTGAAAAAGGAAAAGGAAGCCGTTTTTATTTTACCATTGAAAAGAGATAGATTAGCAAAAATATCGTCAGTTTACTAAACAAGTAACAAACCTGCATTTGATGAAACCAATCCATATTTTACTGGTAGAAGATAACGAAGGCGATATTCTGCTTACAACAGAGGCATTGCACGAGCGAAAGATCATTAATCGTATTACCGTGCTCAAAGATGGCAAGCAAGCGATCGATTATTTGCTGGAACAGGTTGAAACTACAAGCGGCGATTTACCCGATCTTTTGTTGCTGGATATTAATCTGCCAAAGAAAAACGGACACGAAGTGCTGGAGTTTATCAAATCGCATCCCTTGCTGAAGCATCTGCCGGTTATTATTCTCACCACTTCTTCTTCGATTGTTGATATCAACAAGTCGTATCAGAATTATGCGAACTGTTATATCACCAAGCCTGTTGAAGTAGATGATTTTATGGAGGCCATCAGTAAAATTGAAAACTTCTGGATCAATCTTGTAAAACTTCCCGACCTGGATCAATAATATGCTGAAAGATAACAGACACTATCACGTATTTGTAATTGAAGATAACCCAGGCGATTTTATTCTGATTGCTGATTACCTGGAAGAGCAGATAGAGGCGCCCCGCATTACGCATGCAAAAAACTTTAAAGAAGCACAGCAGTTGTTTATGGCTGCGAAGGAGAAAGTAGATGTAATACTGCTGGATCTTTCCCTGCCCGATAAAAGCGGTGAAGAATTAATAACGGAAACATTACAGTTTTGTGCCGAATGCCCCGTGATCATTCTTACCGGCCATTCGGATGTAGAGTTCAGCATCCGATCACTTTCACTGGGTATATCGGATTACCTGTTGAAGGATGATATCAATGCCAGTTCGTTATACAAAAGTGTATTGTACAGTATTGAACGCAAACGCTCACTTACAGAGTTGGCCGAATCACAAAAGCGATACAGCAGTATTTTCCAGTTAAGCCCGTTACCCATGTGGGTGTATGATATAGAAACACTTGCCTTCCTGGATGTAAACAATGCCACCACCCGTGTGTATGGTTACAGTAAAGAAGAGTTTTTGAATATGACGATACGTGACATACGCCCGCCGGAAGATATTCCCTTACTGGAAAAAGCAATGGAAGAAGTACGTAAGCATGATGAACTTTATTTGTCGAAGTATACACGCCATCAAAAAAAGAACGGCGATATTATGCTGGTGCAGATACAAAGCAATATCATTATGTACCAGGGGCGCAAAGCAGAAGTACTTCTGGCGAATGATCTTACCGAGTTATTACAAACACAGCAATCGTTACGGGAAGCCTATAAAAATATTGTTGATATTGAAGAGCAGGAGCGCCAGCGCCTGGCGGGCGAAATACATGATGGTATTGCACAGAATTTAGTGGCTATGCTATTGATGTTTACCGGTATCTCGATGAGTGTGCCGGATGTACAACAACACCCGCATGCAAAAATTTTTGCTGAAACACTGGATGCCACCATCCAGGAGTGCAAAGAAATTGTTGGAAATGTGCGGCCAAAAGAATTAATCGACAACGGACTGGACTCAATGCTGCAAAACTTATTACAAAAGATCAATGCGATCGGTAAGCTGGCTATTTCAATGCAACTGAACACATCGCTTGATTCCTGTTTTGAGTACAATGAACGTTTTCATTTGTACCGCATCATCCAGGAAAACATCAGTAATACATTAAAGTATGCATCAGCTGCCACAGCTTCTCTTGTTGCTTTTCGAACAGATCAAGCTGTTGTGATATCATTTACAGATAATGGCAAGGGCATCCCGGAAAAAGCCATGCAGACAGAAAGTAGTTTTATTGGTATTAAACGAAGATTAGCGGTATTGAATGCTTCGTTTGAAGTTATGAACTTGCCGGAAGGTGGAGCGAAGTTTACTTACACGATTCCTGTAAACAGTACAACCGGTATGCAATGAACTAAAAAGGCGCTGCTCAAAAGCAACGCCAAAACCAAAACAACTGCATGAAAAAATCAGGGAATATCGATACTGCGAATAGTACATTCATTTACAATTTTTCCATCGCCGTATTTATCCCAAAAGACCACTTGTATCTTATAGTTTTTGTCCCATTCCATCGGCTTGCCGGTGTTAATGGTACATTTTAACCGTGTTGCCTCTTCTTTTACAAATACATCGTTGCCTGCAAACAAATCGTTTTCATCCAACAGCACCATTCCTTTTTCATCAGTGATACGGAGCGAGCAGCCAACTGAAACCTTGCCATCTTTCTCCTGCATACCGGTTACATTTTCATTGATCAGCAGAAAGCGTTCGCCCAGCGGAATATCCGTATGGTTCAGTACTTCATCGTTCATCATCAGTATGGCTGATTCCAGCGACATTGTTTGGTACGAAGATGTAAGACCCGTATTCAGATTCTTTTTAACACCTCTTGTTTTTTTACCAGCGCAGGCTGTAAGCATCAATACAAACAACAGTGAAGAAAGTACCGGCAGTGATTTTGCCGGCACCTGCAACAACTGTTTCAAAATTGAGATGGTGTTTTTCAGCAGCATGGGCCATTGTTGATGGCTGATGTTGTTTTGTGTAGTAGGTGTAAGATCAACAGGTAGCATTGTGTTTCATTTAACAGTGTAAAAATGCTGCGTCTGCTGGCTTTTTCAAACTATTACTGAACGAATGGACATACAGAAACACTGAAGTGTAGTAAAATAAAGTTGAAACGTTTCAACATCAGCGAATAAACCGATGTTGAAACGAAAAACAGCATAAGTTCAATGCAAGTGATTAATGGCTGATTTCTGCTATGGCTTCGGCTGAAAGAGGTTTGGTGAAAAGTTTTTTAACAATCGAAAAGCTTTCTGCTTTCAGTTTGTCTTCGTGATAAACAGATGAAGTATACAGGTAAACACTGGTGGTAAAATGCTGCCGCTGTTCAAGTTGATCAATGGCCTTTAAAAATTCCCATCCATCCATCAATGGCATATTAATATCCAGCAGAATAATATCCGGAAGCGGCTGCTGTAATTTCAGTTTTTCACGAATATATTCCAACGCCTTTTCGGGATTGGTGAATGAATCAATTTTTGCATCTGGTAAATGCAGGGAAATTATTTCCATGCTCAGGAAATTATTGATTTCATCATCATCAATCAACAGAATATGTTTTGTTGCTTCACTCATATCACTTCAGGTGTTTTTGGCAGCGTTATTGTAAAAACTGTGCCACGATTTTTTTCACTTTCAATTTTTATGCTTCCCTTTTGCGCTTCCAGCTGTGTTTTAACGATATACAAACCCATTCCTTTTCCATCAATACCTGTATGGAAACGTTGAAACAACTGGAACACTTTATCTCCATATCGTTCCATATCAATACCTGTACCATTATCGCTGAAAACGATTCTGTATTCGTCAGCTGATTCATTAGCTGTAATATGCAATATTGCTGCTTCACCCGGCTTCCGGTATTTAATCGCATTGGTTATGAGATTCTGAAAAACACTGTGTAAAATCCGTTTTGGGAAGCGCAGGTTTGTTACGTTAAAATCATGCGTGATGTTGATCTCCGTTTGTTGCACCCATTCTTCAATAGAGGTAATTACATTTTTGAGTAATTGCTCCAGGTTTACTGCTTCCGGTTTTTCATCCACCACTGTGCGGAAGGATAGTATTTCATTTACATCGTCCAGTGTTTCGTGCAGGATGGCGACGCATTCGGTGATCTTTGAAAAATATGACTTATTGATGTCACCCAGTTCTTCTTTTTTAAACAAACGTACAAGGCTCAGCAGGTTGGCTACAGGCGAACGAAGATTGTGCGAGGTGATATACGCAAACTGCTGCAGTTCACTGTTTCGTTTCAATAAGGTAGAAGAGAGTTCGCTGAGTTCAATTTCTTTTTTCTTTAACTCATCTACATCCAGAAAAATACCGGTAAAATGCGTGGCTTTGTTTTTATGATCCCGTTTCATTACCCGGCTGATCATGAGACACCATTTCCAATCGCCTGTTTTTGTTTTTAAACGAACGATAATGGCAGGGCTATCAACAGCTTTTTCCATTTGGTTTTGAAACGATGCGGCTAAAGCCGGCAGGTCATCGGGGTGTACCTGCGTGCGTAAAAAATTACGGTCGGTTTGCAGTTCGTTCAACTCATAACCAAGGTTTCTTTCAAACGATTCGCCCAATGTAACAATGTCGTTGCCAAGATCAAAATCCCACGTACCAATACCGGCAGCTTCTACCGCCATTTTCAAACGCTCTTTGTTGATGAAAAGTTGCTCCTGTGCACGTGTGCGTTCTTTTACTTCCAGTTCCAGTTCAAGGGTGCGTTTACGAACCGCTTTACGAAGTGATACATTGTAAGTAAGAAATACAAGAATGACGAGAGCAGTTGCAATTCCACTGTAAAGGATAATCCGAAGTAAACGCCCCGACTCGGATTTAGTAGGATTATAAATAAATCCTTCGAGTGTTACAGACGAGTCAATTAAGCCGAGTGTTTTGTGAATGTCGAGAATATGTTGCCAGCGTCCTTCATTCTGATGCCCGATTTCAACGATCGTAGGAAGAATCAGTTTACTCATTTCAGCTGCTTCATACAACAATGCTTCTTTTGTAACATTCCGTTCTTTTACACCGGGCAGGGTTAAAATGTAATCTGCTATTTCTTCCGGATGAGCCATGGCATATTCCCATCCTTTAAAGCTGGCTCTTCTGATCCGTTCAGTGAGCAGTGGATTTTCTGCTGCTGTTTCCTGTGTGGTAAAAAGCAGGTCGCCATAAAAATCAATTCCGTAATTGATCGGAAGAATTGTATTTACTGTCACGCCATTGCGTTCCAGTTGTTGCGGTTCAACAGACGTGTAACCTGTCATTGCATCGGCATGTCCATTCAACAGGTCATTGTTGTTCCAGGTGTGTGGAATAACACGAAGCGAGTCTAACGGAATTCCTTCCTTTAAAAACAATGCCTGTAACTGCACCCAACCCTGGTCATACGATGCCATGATTTTTTTTCCAATGAGATCGGTAGGGAAATTGATGTTTGCTGAAGCAGGTGATATAATCGTATAAGCGGAATGTTGAAAAACAGCACCCAGCACGATGAGCTTTTTTCCTTTTGCGTGTTCCAGAATAATGTCTGAACCGGTTACGCCAAATTCTGCATTGCCATTGATAACTGCTGCAACAGGTGGATGATCTTTATCGGCTGGGATAAGTTTTACCGTTAGTCCTTCTGCCTCATAATAACCTTTTAGCTGCGCAGCATAATACCCGGCAAATTGAAACTGATGCCACCATTTTAGGTGGATGCGTATGCTGTCGGCTGCAACAAGGGATTTTGTTCCACTGCAAATCAATGCAGCGAACAACAGCAGTTTCGCAAGGGATGATATTGGCGTTTTTTGTAACAGTGGGTTTGGGTTTTAGTCAGGGTCTCCTGATTTTGTTCTAAGTTACGGATATAAAAATTATTTAAACTGTTGTTTGTTCATATTTATTTTATTCGAAGAGACAGAAGAATGCCTGCAAAATCTTTTTTTGATCTGAAGCATAGCAGCAGCAGGAGTTTGCTGTTCTTTTCCGGAAGTCGTTAAATAAAAAGAGGCACATTTATGTGCCTCCTTTGTTATTGAATGATGATTTTTTGATAGAGTTCTTTCTGCGAGCCGAGTTTAATTATGTAACTACCCGGTGCCAGACCAGTAAGCTGAACCGGCATTTGTGCTGTAATGGGTAGCTGTTTTACCAGCCGTCCGTTGTTATCAAACACCAGCAGCACATCTTTTTCAATTCCTTCGGCGCTGATGTTTACAGGTCCTGTTGATGGAATGGGCCATGCTTTCATGGAAATTGTTTTTCCATTGCTGCCATTTACCATCCGAATGGTTGAATACATAAACTTGCCATCAAGGTCTTCCTGCTTCAACCGGTAATAGGTTTTACCTGCAAAACTGTTGGTATCAACATGTGCATAGTTGAGCGGTAATGATGCATTGCCATTAGGAGCCGCGGATTTTACAAAGTGGAGTTGGGTAAAATTGATTTCAGTTTCTTTTTTACGCTCCACATAAAAACCCTTGTTGTCGATTTCCTGTACCGTTTTCCATTCGAGTTGCACTTTGCTGTTGCTGATGCGTTTGGCATTGAACTCAAGACCAAGTACAGGAAGCGGGCCTTGTGTAAGTGGAATGGGTTGTAACAAGCCCTGTGTAATTAAATCGCCACTGCCAATGGTGGTTGTAAAGCTTTCACCCAAATTGAATTCAAAGTGAATATTGTTGACTGTGCCGGATGTGCCGCTGCTGTTTGTTACCAGCGGAGTAATGATTTGTGCCTTTATCTGATTCGATACGATCAATAAAAGCATGATTAGATATTTCATTGATTGTAAGTTGAATGGTGATGAATATATTTACAATCTTGTAACCAGGTGGCCTGTGAACCATGTTTTGTATCCAAGCGGTTGTATACTCCGGCTTACGTTTGATTGGTTTGACTGCTCAATTTCGACCCAGACCGCATCGTTTGGTTGTAAAGCAATATCCAATGTTAAAGAAGCTGGGTGGTAAAAAGATGTTCCATCGGCAGGCCCGCTAACTCCTTCAGATAAAGTGCTGATATTTCCCCCACGCAATAGTTTTAACCGAAAGAAGGTTAGAGGTGCAGGACCATAATATTCAACCTGTGCATTGAAATGATAGATGCCTGCAAACGGCGGGAAGAAGATCGAGTTTGCTGCGTCATATGCATTACCGATGTTGTAACGGGCGGTTTCAAAGAACATTACCTTTTTGGGTGAACTTGAAGGAATATTCTGGTCTGCATTTCCCTTTAATCCTGAAGCACGAAACGCAATAGGATTCGGATATTCCCAGGTGGCATTTCCCTGCGCATCACTTGTTAAAACTTTTCCTGCACCGGGGGCTGTTCCTGTTCCGGTAATTTTAATTTTTCCCTCTACTACCAAGGCTTTAGCATCTGTGCTGTTACTTTTCGCTAACACGGCAGTTGAATATCCCCAGGCTTCGCCCATAATACCAAACTGACTTTTAGACGAGTAGTAGCCGGCACCACCGTAAATAGCTCCATTTCCGTTGTATGAAAGTCCTGTAACACCAACACCATTTGTTGATTCACCTGATACTCCAGCCATGTCTGTGGAAACCCCTTGTACTGCAACAAATTCTTTTGATTCTCCATACACTCCATAGTTCTTTTGTGAAAAACCTTGTACACCTGCTTTATTTCCTGAAATACCTCTAACACCGTTATTATTTGTTGCACCGTCACCAATAACACCCACACCATCTTTGTTGCTGAAATGGACATATCCAAGTACACCATATGCACTGTCTGCATAGGCATTCCCTGCAACTCCACTATGTTTTTTGCCATATGTTGCACCTCTCATTCCTGTATAATTTTCTGAAAATCCTTCAACAGCATAGCCGTTGACAGATACGCCTGCAATTGTAGAAAACACCCCAGATGCTGTATTCTTAATTTTGAAAACAGGTTGGGTATTTATATTCACTGTTGTATCAAATGGTAATTTGAAACCACCACCGCTACTGAATGATTGCCAGGTTGCATTTCCGTTCGCATCGCTTGTAAGTACTTTGCCTAAACCGGGGTTAGTGTTGCCGCCTTGTATACGCACATTACCATCAACCGATAAGGCAACACCATTTGCATTGTTGATCGCAGAAATACCAATTCCGTTTATGTTATTACTTACTCCTGTTACACCATTGCCGTTTGGCGATTCGCCCCAGATGGCGGTGCCACTATTACTTTCGCCATATAAACCGGTTCCGCTATTGGATAAAAAGAAGCCACCTATGCCGTTGGTTGATGAACCATATACTGCACGTCCGCCAACTGCTGTTGATTGAATCGTATTGGAAGAACTGGAAGTGTGATCGTTTGCAACACTCAACATCGTTCCGGAAGTGTTCATGTTTTTTGAAAAAGGAAAAATGAGATCTTTTGATTGAGCACTGTGAATCGCAAACGGAACACTCATCATTTGTGTGGTTCCAAGATTTGAGTAGGGCTGACCGTTGACACTTATTTCTGTTTGTAAAAACTTTGCACCCGCTGCCCAGTTGATTGCTGCAAAATTTCCCTGTATTGCCGATGCGCCAGCACTACCGATTTGTATGTTGAATAAGCCGAATTGATTGGTAGTAACACTCCTTGTTTCACTATATTCTACTACTCCGTCAGGTGTTCCGGTATGAATACTTACACGAACATTGATCTGCTGTCCGGCATACGCTACGCCACTTGTATTACGTGCCACACCCTGGTAGTTGATGGCCTGTGGTGCCTGTGCCCAAACTGTCGCTGTAAATAGTAGAAGAAATAGTGAAGAGAAAAACTGTTTCATAAATAGATGTTTTGTTGATGATGATTTTTGTTTTTGACAGATCAAAATTGGAAAACGAGGAAGCGTTTTCGAAACTTATCTGTTGTGGGTGTGCAGGATTCCTGCTGAAGGGTGGGAAAAAGAAATTGAACTGTAATAATGCTTAAAAACTGTATTGCAGTTGATAAAATATCGTTTCAACAACTCAAATATCAATACACACGCTTCAATATTTTATATCTGCAGTTTCGATGGATATTTTTCTAAAAGCAGGTAACGGAGCTGATGTTTGCATTTCATTTAAAAACATCTAAAACAAAAATTTATGAAGCATCTTGTTGTATTACTTGCAATTTCAGCAGCATTCTTTTCATCGTGTAAGAAGAATAGGCTTAAAGAGAACCAGCCACCTGTATTCAATAAAAACCTTGTGGCATTAAAACCGGAAGGAGAAGGGAAATGGTCGTTTTTTTATAACAGCAATCATCAGTTACTCTCCTTTACCAGTATTTCCCGAACAATTAATTACAAGCCGGGAACTCCTTTCTCTGCAAAAAAACTGGAACAAGGGTTTGCAAATGTTGAATTTAAAAATGCCGTGCAGGATGCAGCGGGAAGAGTAACAAAACTGGAAGCATACAGTGGCGTCACATTAATAGGGAAGTTTGAGTTCTCATATAATGCACAAGGATATCTTATCAGTGCTGTCAAAACCATGGCGAATCCATTCAGCATCTCAAGCTATTCATACGAATACAGTAATGGCAACCTGCTATCGGTAACTGCCAGTTCCAATGGAATAAAAGAGGGCTCTTATGTATTTACTTATTTTACCGACAAGTATAATCCGTTGCATATTGATCTGTTTGATTTTAAAACAGTTGGTATCATTACCGATGAACAATTTGGTAAACAACCAGTCAATCTTGTAAAACAGGCAAAGATGTTATCAAAAAACGGGCAATTGGTTTTTGAACTCAATTTCGATTATCAAACAAATGCAGAGGGTTATCTTTCCAATATTACGGTTACTCCGCTTGGTTCTGCGCCTCAACTGTTTGCTTGTACATTCGAATAAAGACAGAACATAAGCCTCGCATAACCTGCGGGGCTTTTCGGTTCAACTTCATTTTTCTACACTTCAACTTCCTTTCTGCAGTTTTTCAGGTTTGTATTTCCATATCAGCACAGGAATAATAAATTTGAAGACGCATGAAAGTCATCCTCTCCATTCTGCTCAGTTTCTGCCTGCTCAAGCCTGCATCTGCTCAACAGAGCCGGTTTTTTTTCAGAAAACTGACTGTGGCAGATGGATTGAACGATGGAGGAATTTTGGCTCTTGCCCAAGATAGCAAAGGATTCATGTGGTTTTCAACCCGGTCGGGCTTGAACCGATACGATGGATATGAGGTGAAAACCTATAGTCATATTGCAGGCGACAGTACTTCCATTCCCACTTCTCTTGCACGGTCGATGTCGGCCGATAGTTGTGGCGGTTTTTTAGTTGGACTTGAAGACGGAATGCTGGAGTATGATGCAAAAGCAGACCGGTTTCATCCGGTAAAAGCACTCGAGAATACCTGGGTTGCTCAAATTGTTCCGGTCAATAAATCAACAGTATTTCTCTGCACACGCAAAGGGTTGGTAAAATACAACCCGGTTACGAAAGCTGCATTTT
>CAYMSG010000048.1:0-319 GCA_964392955.1 uncultured Chitinophagaceae bacterium
TAGAATCTGAAAAAAATAATAAAGTTATTCTTCTTTGAAAAAATTAAATTCTGTTGAACGCTTGTACAATGCTGCTTTCAAAAACAGAAGGGTAGCCATGCAAAAGGCATAAACAGAATAATACAGAAATGCACGTTTATAATTTTGTACATAATTGGCAAGCGAGTACAATAACATCATCAGTAAAAGGCCGCACAATACATACGTAAACGTATTTACTCCATACCAGGTTGTGTGGATATTATTGATATGATCATCGAAAAAAATCGGATTAATCAGGTAAGGATTTAAGGTGCTGATATTTGTTTTTGCATACCGG
>CAYMSG010000048.1:331-13690 GCA_964392955.1 uncultured Chitinophagaceae bacterium
CTGCATTTCTACACCCGGCTGTATGGTGAAGTAGCGGTACGAGTTTTCATTTTTATCGGCTGCAATCTGCCCGGGTATTTCCTGCCAGGGATAATCATTACTGATCCTTGTAAACAAAACACATTCCTTTGCATAAATACCCGGTGTAATAAAAAAATCACGGGGCTTGTCCTCATTATTGTTGATCCAGAAAAGCAGGTACACTTTTGAATCGGTCATGAGGTGCTTGGCTACCGTACGGACTGGTTTTTCGTTGAGGTGAAGAAACCTCGTTCCCCGCAGCGTTTGTATGTCTGTATTGTTGTTGGTGTCGATAAATACATGCATGTTTTTGGGTAAAAAATGCAGGTTCTTTACCGTTGATGTATAGATTACAGACAGGCTTGTATCCTCATGTGCCCTGGCGCTTGTAAACAGCATCAGGAACAGAATAATGGGCAGGCAGTATTTTTTCATGAAGCAGATGTTCCGCATCAAGATAAAAATTTTTTTGAGGAAACTGCTTTTCTTTTCCCGGTTGCTGGGATGTTTCCATTCTTTATCTTTGTTTGTATGGCTGGAAACCGCTCGAAGGAAAAGAAAAAAAAGGGTGCTGCTGAGCAACTGAAGCAGGAAAAAGAGGAGCAGGTAACGGTGAAAGAACTGGTGCGGGATGAACGTACACACAAGATTACCGGTATCGCTTTCCTGATTGCTTCATTGGTGTTGTTCATTGCGTTTACATCTTATCTGTTTACCTGGAAAGAAGATCAGGATAAAGTGTTGCGTTACGCAGCCAGTGTATTATTCAATGAAGAAATGCAGGTCAACAATTTACTCGGTCGCTTTGGCGCCTGGGTATCGCATTTGTTTTTTTATAAAGGCTTTGGTGTAACCTCTTATCTCGTTTGTACGTTCTTTTTTATTGTGGGTGTTAATTTCCTTTTCGGAAAAAAAATATTTTCTATTGCACGAAATCTCAAGTACGTATTGGTAGGGCTGATTGTGTTGCCCGTTTTCTTTTCCTTTTTTATGCAAGGGTTTTCGTTTCCATGGGGTGGCGCTTTTGGTAATTATGCTTCCGGTTGGCTTAGTGGATTTGTTGGAACTACCGGCACCGGACTTATTCTTTCCTTAGCTGCTGTTTCCTATTTTATCTGGCGGTTTAATCCTGTATTCAACCTGCCGGCTAAAAAAGAAAAACAACCTTTAGTTGAAGCAATTCCCGAAGAAATAACAGAGCCTGTTGTGATAGACCTGGTGGAAGATAAGCGGGCAAAAAATCAACTTACAAAAGAATCGGCGTTTACTGCGCCAGTGTTTCCGGAAGATGCAGCCAATCCCTTACATGAATTTTCGGTGGTTGAAAAAGAAGAATTGGAAAAGGAGCAACTACACGTATATGCACCTCCGGTTGTTGATGAACCAACAGTAGAAATGGAAATTCCGGTTGCTGAAAAACCGAAAAAGCCTCAAGAGAATGAACTCTCAGAAACTGATCTTGCCCTTGAAATAAAAAATGCAGAGCCGGATGAACTGGAAGATGAAACGACTTCAGAGAAAAAAGTAGTTGAAAATCTTCCACCATACGATCCGTTTCTTGATCTGAAGGATTATAAATTTCCTTCGCTGAATTTGCTGGAAAATCATGGCAGTGAAAAAATTGTGCAGGATCCGCACGAACTGGAGAATTACAAAAACCAGATCATCAATACACTTCGCAACTACGATATTGAAATTCAGAAAATATTTGCAACCGTTGGTCCCACAGTAACGTTGTATGAAATTGTGCCGGCTGCAGGTGTGCGTATCTCCCGTATCAAAAACCTGGAAGATGATATTGCATTGAGTCTGGCAGCATTGGGTATTCGTATTATTGCTCCAATCCCCGGTAAAGGAACCATTGGTATTGAAGTACCCAATGTGAAGAAGACAGTGGTGAGTATGAAAACACTGTTGTCGTCTGAAAAATTCCAGCATAACAATTTTGGGTTACCGATTGCGATTGGTAAGAAGATCGATAACGAAAACTTTATTGTTGATCTTACTACCATGCCTCACTTGTTAATGGCTGGTGCAACCGGACAAGGTAAATCAGTAGGATTGAATGCGATCCTTGTTTCGTTGTTGTATAAGAAACATCCATCGCAATTAAAGCTGGTATTGGTAGATCCAAAGAAAGTGGAATTGAGTTTGTACCGGCATATCGAAAAGCATTTCTTAGCCAAACTGCCGGGTGAAGAGGAGGCGATCATTACGGATACCAAGAAGGTGATCAATACACTGAACGCATTATGTATTGAAATGGACAACCGTTATGATCTGTTGAAAGAAGCCGGTTGCCGTAATCTGCGTGAGTATAACGAGAAGTTTGTTGCCCGTAAATTAAATCCGCAGAAAGGTCATCAATATCTGCCTTTTATTGTGTTGGTGGTGGATGAGTTTGCCGACTTGATCATGACGGCCGGTAAAGAAGTGGAGATGCCGATTGCCCGTTTGGCACAGTTGGCCCGTGCGGTGGGTATCCATCTCATCATTGCTACCCAGCGTCCATCCGTAAATATCATTACAGGAACCATCAAAGCCAATTTCCCCGCACGGATTGCATTTAAAGTATCGTCAAAAGTTGACAGTCGTACAATTCTTGACACAGGTGGTGCAGAGCAGCTGATCGGGAAAGGAGATATGTTGATCAGTTATAATGGAGAACTTACCCGTTTGCAGTGTGCGTTTGTAGATACGCCTGAAGTGGATGAAATCGTATCATTCATCAGCAAGCAACGGGGTTACCCGCAGGCCTTCCTGCTGCCGGAATATATCGATGAAAAAGACTTGGAGAGTAAAGATTTTGATTTGAGCGATCGAGACCCATTGTTCGAAGACGCTGCCCGCCTGATCGTTCAGAACCAGGTAGGTTCTACTTCATTACTGCAGCGGCGTATGAAGCTGGGATATAACAGAGCCGGACGCCTGATGGATCA
The DNA here is from genome assembly GCA_964392955.1 of uncultured Chitinophagaceae bacterium. Taxonomy (GTDB): domain Bacteria; phylum Bacteroidota; class Bacteroidia; order Chitinophagales; family Chitinophagaceae; genus Lacibacter. Next base: position 3,292 of record CAYMSG010000048.1, read on the forward strand.
ACTGGAAGCAGCCGGCATTGTGGGGGGGAGCCAGGGCAGCAAAGCCAGAGATGTACTCATTAAAACCGAAGCGGAGCTTGATCAACACCTGGAAATGATGGGCTAAGCTGTTAAAATTTGGCGAATGGTTGCCACTTACCCATTTACTGACAGATACCTATCTTTGCGGCCTTAATTTTGGTTACTGCACGGCAGGGCAAAAACTTAAGTTTTTACGTTGCAACCTATCATCTTCATTTGCTATCTCAAGTTCAGAAAGCCGGTGATGCAGAAAATCACCCATACATAAATAGTAATACGTTAAACGAAAATCGATCGAATGAAACCAGTTTTAGTAATTATTGCCATAGTTTTTACAAGCCTGTCGGCCGTAGGCCAAACAGCCAATATGGGTAAAAGCGACCCCGAAGCAAAAAAAGTATTGGATGCTGTAAGTGCTAAGTTTAAAACATTTAAAGCCGTACAGGCATTGTTCTCGTTCAAGAACGAAGATGCAAAGGGTAAAGTGTTGGGTATTAAAAAAGGGACCGTTTATACAAAAGGAACTAAGTATCGTGTAACCATCACCGGTGCACAGGATATTTTTTGCGATGGGGTTAATATCTGGACCTATGACAAAGCTTCCAATGAAGTAACCATTTCAAAGTACGATCCATCGCAAAGTTCTATTACACCGCAGAAAATATTTACCAATTTTTACGATAATGATTTCCTGTACAAGTTGAATGGCGATAAAAAAGAAGCAGGGAAGGTGTTGCAGGAAATTGAATTAACACCATTCGATAAAACGAAATCGTTCTTTAAAGTAATTGTTTGGGTTGATAAGGCCGCTAAAACAATTTACAGTATGAAGGTGCTGGAAAAAAGCGGTAACAAATACACTTACACTGTTTCTTCACTAAACGGTTCTGCTCCAATAGCAGATGCTCAGTTTGCATTTGATAAAGCAAAATATCCCGGTGTAGAAGTAGTTGATCTACGATAACAAAGAATAGAATAAATACAAAAAGGAGCCGCAATAAACATTGCGGCTCCTTTTCTTTTCAGTACATCTTTTTCATTTATCTGATGAGGATAAAACTGCCTTTTGTTGATACAGGAATATCATCTTTTATGTATTTACAGAAGTAGACAAATGTTCCCGGGTCTTGCGGCTTGCCTTTTACTTCACCATTCCATCCCTGGCGGAAATCGGTTGTTGTATAAACTACCTGTCCCCAACGGTTGTACACGGTCAGTGAATATTCACGCAGGTTGAAAGCATTCAGGATTTTGAATTGATCATTTCGTCCATCGCCGTTGGGAGTAAAAGCGTTCGGGAACAATACCACACAATCAACACTTCGTATCATTACCTGATCTGTTGCAGATCCGCAGGCATTGGTAACGGTTACAGAATAGGTGCCTGTTTGCCTTACTACAAATTGGGGATTGGTTGAATTATCCTGCCACAAATAGGATGCATATATTCCGGGAGATAAAACCAACGTATCTCCGGTGCACAATTCTCTGTTTGGTCCAAGGTTCGGTCGTGGCTGTGTGTCAACATTTAAAATTAACGTTCGAATACTGTCACAACCATTTGCAGCAACCAGTGTATCAACATAAGTTCCTGCATTTGTATAACCGAGAAATGATTGGCCCTGGCAAATTGTTTGGGTGATAGTTGATCTTGATCTTGGTAATACAACCAGATTCAGAGTGCGAATACTGTCACAACCATTTGCAGCAACTAATGTATCAACGTATGTACCCGTTTGTGTATAACCAAGAAATACATTCCCCTCACAAATTGTTTGTGAAATGGAAATCACAGATTTTGGTAAAACAGTTAAATGGAGCGTACGGATACTGTCGCATCCAATTGAAGTTCTCAATGTGTCAATGTACGTTCCGGAAGTTGTATAACCGTCAATTGCATTTCCCTCGCAAATTGTTTGATTTATGGTGGATGTTTTGCTTCCTCCTATGCCAATGGTAACAGAGTCAATTTGACTGCCACAGCCGGGAAGCGTTACGGTTACATAATACTTACCTGCATTCAGAACCGAGGCATTATTTATTACCGGATTTTGTTCAGAACTTGAAAAGTCTAAAGGTCCTATCCATTGATAAGTGGCGGAAAGTAATGTATCAGCAAATAGTTTAATAATACCACCATCGCAGATCAGTGGAGTTGTGGTACTTGCATTTGCATAGTTGTTATTAAAGCTGCTGAAGAAGCCATAAGCAGTTCCTTCTCTATCATTACCGATCAGCACTCCCAAATGGAAAAATGTTCTTGAATTTGTAATTGTAACAGGCGAGTCAATCGGTGAAATTGAATTGGATAATAAAACGCTTGCTGATAGCCATTGATTTGATGTGCCGGGAACAGGAGTGAAGTCAGTAGCTTTTATTACGCCGGTGTTGTTGTTTACTTTAAAAAATGATTCTCCTCCCGCTCTTACAAGTACATTCAGGTAATTGCTCCTGCTACTGCTTCTTGTGTAAGTGGTTGACAAACTCCCCGTACATTTAACAGGGGGTAAAATTGCGCCTCCTAACTCGCATCCGATTCCTGAGATCTGATACACATACACGGGATTAGACGACTGTATATAAGTAGAAGCATTATTCAGGTTTGCTTGATGCGTTTGACCTGCATTAAGTGTTGCAACAACATTACCATCTTGCGATACAGTTGTTCCATTTACAGTAGCAGTGATATAAATTTTTTCCTGCGTTCCTAATAAATAGCCTTTTGTAGCCACATATTCGGTACCTGTGATAGTAACTGGAATGGTCTGGTCGCCAATTAAATCAGCACAGGCGTAACCAGGGGATGTTACCAAGTCGTCTGCTAGTGTAATTGCAATTGGTTTGGTAGATGTAACCCTGGATCCTCCCAAATGATTTGCTGCAGCTTGCGAAGTAGCAATTGCAGCATAGGTTTGCCCTCTGTTGAGTGTAATTGTAAAAGGAACTCCCGCCGCATGCCCAACAATGTTTTGTGCTGGTGTAATAGTAACCGGTGTATTGTCTTCAGTTGCAACAATGTTAAAAGAAGAATACGGTAAGGGGCTATGTAAAGATGTATTCGGTCCTTCATTTTGCGATGATATAAAAAAGTCATTACCTAAAGCGTTCCTGCCCTTCAATACAAATAACTCAGGATTCCGGCTTGTATGATTTACTTCATAGTATACTGAAACTGGTGCTGTGGATACAATTCTTATTCCTTTGTTCTGAATTACGTTTCCGGGTCCGCACTCAATTGAATTTAGCCATGGCGTTAAATCAACTGATGCACTTGAATTAGCAGGCAGATTAATTACCTGCGTAGGCAGTCCACCACCACCGGGTTGTGATATGGTTACTGTACCAGATTCTTTAAAAGAAGCAATTCGTAAGAAAGCAGGCCGATCGAGGCCGGTACTTGAAGAAATATCCGGTGCAGCAAACCAGAATTCAGTATCAATTTGGGCAAATGAAGTGTAGGTAGCTGCAAACAGGAAGCTGCATATCAGAAATGCTCTGGTTTTCCAATTCATGGGATGGTTTTTAAATCGAATAGAATATTGGTATCACAAATGAGCGTTGAACACTCCGTTTGCGATGATCGAAAATAATGAAGAGAAATGGAAAATACAAGCCTATTGTATATACTAATAGGTAACAGTTATCAGATATTAGGGAAACCCATATCAAATACCGTATTTTCATCATGTAAAAGTGATCGAAAAACGTTTTTGGGAAGACCGGCATCAAATAAAAAAGCCACGATGCATGATCGTGGCTTTGAACGTTTTTTGAACGGGTTATGCATTGGCCATATCGGGAATGGCTTCAACTTTGTATGCGCCTGCGTCTAATTTTGCTTTTGTTTCTGAAAATGCAATCAACGTTTCTTCAATGTCTGCATCCGTATGTGCAGCCGATGGAATTAAACGGTAAATGATGTGCCCTTTTGGAATAACAGGATAAACTACAATAGAGGCAAAGATGTTGTAATTCTCACGCAGATCCATTACCATGGCTGTTGCTTCTTCCACACCACCTGTCATGTAAACAGGCGTAACGGGACTATCAGTTTTGCCAATATCAAACCCTCTTTCTTTTAAACCGGTTTGCAGCTTACGGGCATTGCTCCATAACTTCTCTTTTAACTCGGGCATCGTTTTCAACATCTCCAAACGCTTGAGATTACCAACTACAATTGGCATGGGTAAGCTCTTGGCAAATATCTGTGAGCGGATATTATAACGGATATAATCTATGATCACACGTGGACCTGCAAGAAATGCACCGATCGATGCCATCGATTTTGCAAACGTGCTGAAGTAAAGATCAATCTCATCCTGGCAACCTTGTTCTTCTCCTGCACCTGCACCTGTTTTTCCAAGTGTACCAAAACCATGTGCATCATCCACCAAAATACGGAACTGGTACTTCTGCTTCAATGTACAGATCTCTTTTAATTTGCCTTGGTCACCGGCCATGCCAAACACACCTTCTGTAATTAAAAGAATACCGCCCGATCCCTGTTTTTCAATTAACGCCGTGGCACGTTGCAATTGCTTTTCGCAGTCTTCCACATCATTGTGCTTAAATACATAGCGATGGCCGGGATGTAAACGCAACCCGTCAATAATACACGCATGACTTTCGGCATCGTACACAATTACATCATGGCGGCCACATACTGCATCAATTGCACTCATGATCCCCTGGTATCCGAAGTTCATCAAAATAGCATCTTCTTTCATCTCAAATTCGGCCAGTTCTTTTTCCAGTTGCTCATGCAGGTTGGAGTTGCCGCTCATCATACGGGCACCCATTGGATAAGCCAGCCCCCATTCTTTAGCAGCCTCAGCATCGATCTTCCGTATTTCAGGATGATTGGCTAATCCGAGATAGTTGTTAAGACTCCACACAATTTTTTCTTTACCACGAAACTTCATACGGCTGTTAATTTCTCCTTCCAGTTTTGGAAACGCAAAATAGCCGTGTGCACGCTCTCTGTGTTGACCAATAGGGCCGTAGTTCTTAATCAGCTTCTCGAAAATATCTGCCATATAATGAAATTGTTAAGGATGAAAAATTTGCGGCAAAGGTAAGGTTTTGATGCTGATCTGAAAAGGATGAAAACAGCCGGGTTCGTTAACGCAAAAATCGCATGGGAAACGGGTATTCAAGGGTATATTTGCCTTTTAAATCAATCGTATGCGTTTCGTAATATCGTTTTTGTTACTGGTATGTTCAGTGCAACTATCTGCTCAAAAAAGCCCCACCGGAAATCAACCCATCAAGCAGCTTCAACGGCCAAAACTGGTAGTTGGAATTATGGTGGATCAAATGCGATGGGATTTCCTCTACCGTTACTTCAACCGCTATTCACCCAATGGTGGGTTTAAACGTATGTTAGGACAGGGGTTCAGTAACGAAAACGCCTTCATCAATTATGCGCCAACCGTTACTGCCTGTGGACACACAACGGTTTATACGGGCACTGTACCTGCGGTGCATGGTATTACAGGTAACGCATGGTTCGACAATGAGCAGAACCGGAATGTTTACTGCAGTGAAGATAAAACGGTGAAAACAGTGGGGGCTGCCGGTAATGCAGGAGAAATGAGTCCACGCAATATGCTTACCACAACCATCTGTGATGAATTGAAACTGGCAACCAATTTCCGTAGTAAAGTGATCGGTATTGCTATCAAAGACCGTGGTGGTATTTTACCTGCCGGACATAGTGCTGATGCTGCTTATTGGTATGATGGAAAATCAGGTAACTGGATAACATCTACCTACTATATGAACGAATTGCCGAATTGGGTTACAACGTTCAATTCAAAAAAACACAGCAATGCATTTTTGGAAAAAGGATGGAACACGTTATACCCCATCAGCAGTTATGTACAAAGCAGCAAAGATGAAAATGCATACGAAGGAAAACCATTTGGTGCCGATCAGAAAGGTTTCCCTTATGATCTCAAGCGTTTTGTTGATAAAAACTACGGTGTAATTTCTCAAACACCTTACGGTAATACCATGACGCTGATGATGGCAAAGGAAGCCATCGCAAATGAAGGAATGGGCAAAGACAGCATCACCGATTTTCTTGCCGTCAGTTTTTCTACACCCGATTATGTAGGGCATGCATTTGGGCCCAATTCAATTGAAGTGGAAGACACGTATTTGCGTTTAGATAAAGAGTTGGGTGAGTTGTTTGATTACCTCGACAAAACGGTTGGAAAAAATCAATACATCAGTTTTTTAACTGCTGATCATGGTGTGGCACATGTGCCTGGTTTTTCAACCGAACATAAGTTGCCAGGTGGAGCAGTGGATGATAATAAAATGGTGGAAGAGCTGAACAAACTGCTGCTTGCAAAATACGGCAAAGACAAAATTGTACTGAGTGCATACAATTATCAGATTACATTGAATCATGGATTGTTTGATACAACTGAACTGGATCGTGATGGTGTAGTGAAAGACATTATTCGCTATGTTAAAAAAATAAAAGGAGTGGATCGTGTATTCGAAATAGATGAGTTGATGGAGCAACCAATGGCGGCTTTGGTAAAAGAGCGGATCGGTAATGGCTGGCATCCGAAACGCAGCGGTGATATACAAGTGATTTTTGCTCCGGGTTGGATCGATGGTGGCCCCACCGGTACAACGCATGGTTTGTGGAATCCCTACGATAGTCATATTCCGCTTCTGTGGTATGGCTGGGGAATTAAACCAGGAAAAAGCAACCAGGAAGTTTATATGACAGATATTGCACCAACCCTTGCCGCCTTGTTACGCATTCAAATGCCAAGTGGCTGCGTGGGTAAACCTATCCTTGCTGTTGTGGAATAAGATATGGTTGTATGAAGATTTAGCAGATGGTTGCCAACTGGCATTAATGTTGGCACTTCTATAATAAGTTGCAGAAAGCCCCTTTTCAAGGGGCTTGTCTGTCAAAATGACTAAAGCGAAAACTATGAACGAAAAGAATTTATTCCTCCGACCGTCTGATGAAGATGTTGATTTTTTACCCATCATCCCTTTAAACGAAGCAGAATCGGAGAATGATGAGTTGACGGATATACCTGATGAATTGCCTGTTCTTCCATTGCGAAATACGGTTTTGTTTCCAGGCGTTGTTCTTCCGATAACAGTAGGCAGAGATAAAAGCATACAAGCAGTGAATGAAGCTTACAAAACCAATAAGCTGGTGGGTGTAGTGGCACAAAAAGATAGCAATGTGGAAGATCCAACCGTGATCGATCTTGAATATACCGGCACCATTGCCAAAGTGGTGAAGCTCATCAAAATGCCCGATGGTGGTACAACAGTGATCATACAGGGAAAGAAACGATTCCGCATCAACATGCTTACTTCTGATGATCCGTTCTTCAAAGCAAACATTGAAGTGTTGCATGAAGAACCAACGCCCGATGATGAAAATTTCAAAGCCATAGCAGGCTCAATCAAAGACATGGCAGCACAGATCATTCAGCTGTCGCCGAATATTCCCAGCGAAGCTTCTATTATTCTGAAGAATATTGAGAACCCGGCTTTTCTTGTGCATTTTGTGAGCAACAATCTCAACAGCGATATTTCCGATAAGCAGCGTTTACTGGAAACAGCAACGATTAAGCAGCGTGCCGAACTGTTGCTTTCTTTATTGCAGAAAGAGTTGCAATACACTGAGCTGAAAAATAAAGTAACCAATAAAACAAGAACTGAGCTTGATAAGCAGCAGCGTGATTATTTTCTGCAGCAGCAATTGAAAAGCATCAAAGAAGAATTGGGGGGCGATGCCAACGACCTGGAAATCCAGGAAATGAAGAAGAAGGCTGAAACAAAAAAATGGAGCGATGCTGCCAAAGAAATGTTCCGCAAGGGTATTGAAAAGCTTGAACGCATGCATCCATCCACACCTGATTATTCCGTAGTGTATAATCATCTTGATCTGATGTTGGATTTACCCTGGAACGAATACACCGTTGATCAGTACGATCTCAAGAAAGCAAAAAAAGTATTGGATCATGATCATTACGGGATTCAAAAAGTGAAGGAGCGCATACTTGAATACTTAGCTGTGCTGAAGTTGAAAGGAGATATGAAGAGCCCGATCTTATGTTTGCTCGGTCCTCCCGGTATTGGTAAAACATCATTGGGTAAAAGTGTAGCGTCTGCGCTTGGCCGTAAGTATGTACGCATCAGCTTAGGTGGTTTGCATGATGAGAGTGAGATCAGAGGGCATCGCAAAACCTATATTGGTGCCATGCCAGGCCGTATTCTTCAATCGTTACGGAAAGTAAAAACATCAAACCCTGTAATGATCCTCGATGAAATTGACAAACTCGGAAATGATTTTCGTGGCGATCCTTCCAGCGCATTGCTGGAGTTGTTGGATCCGGAACAAAATCATACGTTCTACGATAATTACCTGGAGCTGGAATACGATCTCAGTAAAGTATTGTTTGTTGCAACTGCAAACAGTTTGGCATCTATTCAACCTGCCTTACGGGATCGTTTGGAAATTATTGATCTCAGTGGTTATGCCGTTGAAGAAAAGATCGAGATCGCTAAAAATTATCTTGTTCCCAAACAAATCGAAGCACATGGACTTGTAAAAATTCCGTTCAAGATCAGCGATACCGTTTTGCGAAAAGTGATTGAAGATTATACACGTGAAAGCGGCGTTCGTGAACTTGATCGTCAACTGGCTTCGTTGATGCGTTCGCAGGCAAAAGAAGTAGCCATCAAAGGCAAACTGAAGCCCACCTTAACAGTCAACGATATTGAACGCATCTTAGGTAAACCCCGTTACAGCAACGAGATTTACAAAACGGCAAATATGCCGGGTGTTGCAGTTGGTCTTGCGTGGACGGCTGTAGGGGGTGAAATCTTATTTATTGAAACAAGCCTGGCCGATGGAAAAGGCGAGATGCGTTTAACCGGCAATCTTGGAAATGTGATGAAAGAAAGTGCCACCACAGCACTGAGTTATTTGCAGGCCAATGCAAAAAAGATCGGTGTGGATCCGGAAGAATTTCAAAAGAAGACCATTCACATTCATGTGCCGGAAGGTGCAGTGCCAAAAGATGGTCCGAGTGCCGGCATTACCATGCTGACTGCCATCAGCAGTGCTTTTACCGGAAGAAGGGTGAAGCCGTTTTTGGCGATGACGGGCGAAATTACGCTGCGTGGACAGGTATTACCGGTTGGAGGTATCAAAGAAAAAATACTGGCGGCCAAACGTGCCGGTATCAAAGAAGTGATCCTTTGCTGGCAGAATGAAAAAGATGTGCAGGAAATCAATTCCTTATACATCAAAGGAATGAAGTTTCATTATGTAAAGAACATGCAGCAGGTACTGGACCTGGCATTGGTGTAATTTTTAAAAAAAAAATTGGCCTTTGGCTGAACCAAATAAAAACAACCTTGTTCTATTATGTAACAAATATGAATTTATTTCATGTTGGTTGTTTTAAGGGTTAAAGAGATTCCCCCATTTCTATGGGGGATATTTTTTATATATAAACACCCTGAATGGCCTTTCTCGTTTTTGCCTAAATTACAGGCTTAGAATTCCTGTATGATCCGACTGGTATGTATTGTGAGTTTGCTGATCTCTAACTGCAGCCTCTTTGCGCAAACGCTTGGTGGCAGCAGTGCTTACAATTTTCTGCGCTTTCCTGCTTCTCCGCAGGTATCAGCATTAGGAGGAATCAATCTTACAAATCATTCCAATGATCTGTCGCTGGCTTTCAGCAATCCTGCGCAGTTAGATTCAACAATGCATACACAAATGGTGGCGAATTTTAATTCGCTGGCAGCAGGTATCAACAATGTGCATTGGATGCTGGCATACCGCCATCCCCAACTTCAAACGAATCTGGCAGTTGGTATTTTATATTTCGATTATGGAAGTACACAGCAAACAGATGTTTCCGGCAATCTTGAAGGGGTGTACCGTCCTCGTGATTATGTGCTGCAGCTGATGGCAAGCAGGGAATATCTTAATCGCTGGAAATATGGAATTACATTGAAATTTATTGCCAGTAATTATGGGATGTATCGCTCAACTGCAATGGCGGCCGATGTTGGCGTGCTGTACAGGGATACGGCTAATTTTTTTCAGGCAAGTATAGTAGCTGTAAATATGGGCGGACAGTTGAAACGGTACAACCCTGCCGAACCCGAAGAGGTGCCGTTTGATCTGCAGGCCGGTATTTCCAAGCGTTTGGCCAAAGCACCCATTCGATTTTCCATCACGGCACATCATTTACATCGCTTTGATATTTTGTATAACGATACGTTGTTCAACAACGATAACGGTTTTGAAAATGCATCAACTAAAAAATTCACACTCGACAAACTGTTTCAGCATTTTGTATTTGCTACACAG
>CAYMSG010000049.1:0-13582 GCA_964392955.1 uncultured Chitinophagaceae bacterium
TGCCTGTCCTTTTCCAACCGGCAGGAATGGATATTTATTATTTACATAGTAATCTGTTTTGCCTTGTCCAAACTGCACAAATTCCCCCACACTTGCCTGTGCAATATCAACAACAGCAACATTGGGGTAAATCAGGAATTTATATTTGCTTTCTCCTAATTCTTTTTCAGTTTTTACGCCTGCCATTTCCATGATCATCCAATACAGTTTACTGCCATCATTATTGAACACCAGCATTTGTGAGTTGGGCGACATGCCAGCTTCTTTATCATTTTCTTCACGACGTACACCGTACGCTGCTTTCAATGAACCGGTGCCGGAGAAATGCATCATAATGATGTCTTGGTATTTGATACCGCTTTTGCTTTTCTGGAATTTCTGACCGGTTAAGAAAATATCACCATTCGGTGCCATCTTTAATGCGGAGACTCTGAATTTTTTACCGGTGTATTCCGGTTTTTTCTTTTGCGAAGGCGGTGTTTTTGTTTTCGCCTCAAAATCATCCAGGGTATTATTGGTTACGTATTCAACTTTCCCATTTGAAATTTTCAGAACCTGGAAACCTTTGGCTTTAAACTCATCGCTCTGTGCTTCTCTTGCATCGGAAGTGGGTTGTGCAATCGTAAATTTTTCATTGAAATAATCATCATCTGCTCCCGTAGCACCAAGGATGTATACATCGTTGCCGGATTGCACAAACATGGTTCCGTTAAAGATCCCTGTTTTTGATTTTACGGCAATACGTTCTTTCACTTTTCCATCGTAACTAAGTCTTACGTACGTGTAATTTGTGGGGTCGGGGTCTGCTACGTTTTTCATACCCTTACCACCCATTGGAGCAAACAATACCAGGATGTCGTCTTCAGCATTGGCATCTTCATCATTATCGGCTGTACTGATACCAACAATGGATTGTGGTTGTTCGAAGTTGATGGTTTGATCACTGATGCGGTTCATTTCCGTATCATACCTGATTACATGAATTTCTTTGTGTTGTTTCATGGGATCTTGCCGAAGAGATCCTTTGGCGCCGGCAATAATGAGAATACTTTCCAGTTCATCCTGCTCGGTATGTGCCAGGTAAAAAAGTTTTTCGCCATCATCGGTTTTAGGTTTTAGTTTTTCAGCCAGTTTTACTTTGGTATCGTAGCCGCCCCAAAACCAATTCCATTTCCGGTTCAGTATTTTGCGACGCAATACCAGCGTACCCATGAAATTTGTTTCAACTGTGAGAGCGTTCAGGGTATATTCTTCTCCCTTATCAGCTCTGTACCCTTTGATCTTTTCAAGCGGTTGTTCACTTTCTTCCATGCCTTTGAAGTTGAAGTCGAGATCAAATTTGTATGTTTCAAATTTGGCCTTACGTCCTGTTGCCTTGGTAACATAGGTCATAGATACTTCGTTCTTTGCTTCATCTACCGATGGTTCATACAAGTAGCCTTTGTTTGCTTTCTTTGAAATTTCGTGTGTACCTTCTTTAGAGAGTTTTTGTGCCTGCGATACAAAACCGCTGCTCATAAAAAGCAGTAGCAGAAAATAAATTGGTTTCATGTTGTGGAGTTTGAAACCAAATAAAGAATTTCCTGTTCATTGTTACTATACCCTTGTCACGGTATTTTACCGTAAAATGGTTACTTCAGTTCCAACGGGGAGTAAGTTGTACAGTTCTTTTGCGTATTCCCGTTTGGTAGAAATACAGCCCAGGGTCCAGTTGTAGTAGTAATCTATAAAGCGGTCTTCATTACGGCGTGTGGCGTGGATGCCGATACCGCCGCCGGGTTTTGCGTTTGGCGGAATAATGCCTTGCGATTTACGGGCATGAAATTTTTGGAGATCGGTTTGTGTAGGATAATCAAGCAGTAAAAAATGTCCCCACTCAGCATGTATCTTTTTTGCAATGATCTTGTAACTGCCTTCGGGTGTACGACGGTCGCCTTCCATCATCTTATCCGTTTTTTCACTGCTGCCAAACACAACCGGATAGGTGGCCAGCCATCCGGTTTCATCAAACACTTTTAATTCATAATTACTTTTATCGATCACTACTTTGTAATAAGCCGATTTTTTTTCAACCGGTTTGTACAAAGCTGTTTTGCTGCGGTGAAACAAGCCAAAGCCTGAGAGCGACAGCATCAGCACACAGCAAAAAATCAGAAGGGTTGATTGGCTTTTCATTTACACGTTGTTTTCAACTGCTTCCTGTTTAATTTTTGTATAACATCAACAGCATTGAAATAACGGGCAATAATTATGCTATATTTTTTTGAAAAATTGAATTAACAAACCCTTGATGAGTAAGTAGTGGATAAACTTTTACCGGTTGATACAATAAAGCCGCTTTGTTCGTAAAGCGGCTTTAAAAAGGTTCATTCAATTGCTTAGTGAAATACTTTTTGTTCCAAAGTTTTAGCCTGTACAATCATGTTTGCCAATGCTTCAGCAGAAGGTACTTTTCCGGACAATCCAAATTTTTCATTGGTCTCCAGCATTTTTGCATGCAGGTTGTCGGCGTTGCGTGTAGCCAATTCTTTTACGGTATCAACACCGGCTGCTTCCAATAGCTCAGCCGTTTGTCCGGCAACGCCGTTGATGCGGTGCAGATCGGCATGGTTCACCCAGGTAAGCACCAGGTTTTCGGGTATCTCCGTTACTTCGCTGATCGCTACCCGGCCTTTTTTTGTACCGCCTTGTGCCAGCAGATCGTCGGTTGTAAAAATGGCCATTGTTTCCAAACGCTTTGCATAATTGCTGCCGATACCCTCAATATCAATTACTTTATAACTCATGGTTCGATTTTTAAAGTTTTGGCAAATTAAAGAAATTCTGATGTTATCGGAGTGTTTATTCGGAGCGGTAGAGCCATCCTGTAGGGTGTGACCAACCCAATAAAAAAACCGCTCCTCAAACGAGAAGCGGTTAGCCAGAGAATACAGCGTGAGCTGTATTACCAGCTGCTAAGACGTATACCAACATTATAAGGTGTTTGCTCCAGTCCGTTTTTGTGCAGGTTGTTCAAGGCATAGCTGCCATACAAACGCATTACTCCAAGATTTAATTCGCCGATTGCCGACAGCTTCCAGGGTTCCAGGTTGAAATCACTTCTAACTTTTTCTTTGCCATTTTGCTCGCTCTTCATTTTCTGGCGGGCTGCATACAGGTACCCAGCACTTACACCGGCACTGAAACCGTATCCTTTTTTGCGCTTGGGTGCGAAATTGAAATCAAGCATTACAGGCACTGTTAAATAATCGGCAGCCAGTTTGTTTTTTCTGTACTTGATATTATCGATGTTAATATTTGTTACAGGATCAGTGTTGTAGCGTACGCTTTTTTCGAAGCTGTAGTTATTCATCTCCACTCCCAAACCATATTTCAGGTTCACAACGTGTTTAATAATATTTACCCGTTGCATGAAAAACCAAACATTTACATTGATCGAACGTCCATTACGGAGATCAAGCTGATCTTTTGTACCACCAGGAAAAAATGCCTGTGTTGCAGCTGAGCCGTAATTGGTTTGATCATTTACATTGGAGAAACCAAGATCAAGGATCAACCAGTTGGTGCTTACATTTGATTTTTTGTATTCTTTCCGCTTTTTAATTTCAACAGATGATCCGTTGTCATCATCGTCGTCATCGTCTTTTTCAACTTTCTTTTCTTTGCCATCATTTTTTTTGATGATGATCATATTGCCCACTTTAATTGTGTCGGCACTTTGAGGTTTGGTAGTATCGCTTTGTGCGTTAAGGCCGAGGCATAGAACGAGACCAAGCAATGATAAGATTGACTGCTTCATAAAAATTTCCATTTAAAGTTTTTGTTATTGGGTATTTACTGCAAACACCGCAAAGCGTACTTCGGAAGAGCTTGATTGAATACCGGTTTTACGTTCAAGCGTCCGTTTTGCTTTTTTGATCAGCCCTGCTATTCCACTTCTGCGTTGCCTTTCTTCGGTGAGGAATGTGTCCTCATCTTCTTCGGCAACATCATTGTTATAAGAAGCATAGCTGATGTTGTTTGCTATAGGTTGTACGGTTGAAGTTTTAGAAATGTTACGGGGAGTATCAAAATTATTTTCAGCTGTTTTTCCAACTTCTTCTGTTGTAACAGGATCGATCTGTTCATCAACAACAGGAGAACTAGTTGTTGATGTTTTTTCAGTTGGATGAACTGTTGCAACAGCGGGGTTGATAGTTACAGTTGTACTTGTTGGTTCAGTTGATTCTGCAGCTGCTGTTGCTCCCTTAAATTCATTCTTTTGTTCATCCAATGCCTTTTTCACTAATTCATTTGGTGATAAAGGAGTGGTTGTTTTACTTTCTTTTACAGTTGGTTGATCAACTGCTGCAAACGAAACAGGTTTGTCGGTTGTTTTACTGTCATCCAGCAATAACCACATGGCACTGCCGAGCAATACAACTACTGCAGCCGCAGCACTCCATCTCCTGGCACTTGCACTTAAAGAAAATATACGTGCAGGCTCAGCTTGCTTGTATAACAACGATTTATTGGGGAATACAATAGAAGTATCAGCGGTTAACTGGCTGCGGCGAAGCCACATCAATTCTTTTTGCAAGTTGCTGTTTGTGATGAGCTCTTTTTCAACTGCTGCTTTTTCATCGGCTCTTAATTCTCCGTCAACATACAGTAACAATTGCTCTTCGCTGATGTTGCTTTCTTCAACCACAGGCTTCAGTAAAGAGTTGATAACTGACTGATCCAGTTTTGCATCATCTGTAAACGTAGATTGCTGAATCAATTCAAATTCTTCCTGCAGATCGGGGTTGGTCGCCACAAATGCTTCCACAATTTTCCGCTGCCCGGCTGTCAACTCATTGTCGACATACAGGAGGAAAAACTCTTCGTAATTATGGCGGTTAATATTCATTGTTTCTTGCTTGTAGCTAAAAGCTCGCAGCTCATAGCTTGTTTTACATTACGTTCTCAATACTCACTAAATAATTCTTCAACTGTAACCGTGCCCGGTGCAAATACACTTTTACCTGGCTTTCGTTCAATCCCGTTATTTCACCAATCTCGTCGTAACTGTATCCTTCGTAATCTTTTAATAGTACCAGGCTTCTTGCCGTTTCACTCAACCGGGCCAGTGCTTCTTCCAATACCTTCTTCATATTGTGTTGCGGCCGGTCCTGTATTCTCACTTCCTCAGCAAATTCGTCCCGCAAGGTCATCCGTTTGTGTTTGCGGATATGATCGATCATCTGGTTATATGCAATCGTAAACAGGTACGATTTGCTCCGCTCATTCTCCACATTGTCTTTATTCACCCACAATTTTTCGAAAGCACTCTGCACAACATCCCGTGCATCTTCTTCGTGCCCCAAATTTTTGAGGATAAAACGGTATACGTTGTCGGCATACCGGGTCACACATTCATTATATTCTCTGGCGGTCATAAATCAGTTAGTGATCCGTGATGATAAGTTGAACTATCAGTATTACGGACACCGGAAATAAAAGTTACAGGAAAAGAAAAATATTTTTAGAGCGAACCCGAAAAAGAGTCGAAAATGAAAAAACCGGTTTGAGGCGCACTGTTTGGCGCAGGTTTTTCCTCGCAGGTTTTGCTGCATTTGGGAGAAGCAGCAGCCGATTTTTTTCCAGGTGTAACGGTAAGCAATGCCCATGCAGAAACGGTAACTACTACCACAGCGCCAAGAAGGATGATTTGCTTTTTCATAAACACCTGTTTGAAGATATGACGAAGGTAGAAGGAAAATGTTACAGTTGCACCACATATTTGTGTGAATTTCTTGAACATGCAATCGGTTACGCATAAAAGAACCTGTGAATCCACTTATTTTTGTCGTTTAAACCTTTAGTTATGAATGAGAAATTAGTACAACGTATTGCAAATGAACTGGATGAGATCAAAACCAACGGACTTTTCAAAACCGAACGGATCATTGAAAGTGCCCAAGGCCCAGAGATCATGGTAAATGGAAAAATTGTACTGAATTTCTGCGCCAACAATTATCTCGGCTTGTCCTCGCACCCCAAAGTGGTTGAGGCGGCAAAAAAATACATCGACCTGCGTGGATTTGGGATGAGCAGCGTACGTTTCATCTGTGGTACGCAGGATATCCATAAAGAACTGGAAGCAAAAATTTCAAAATTCCTCGGTACAGAGGATACTATTTTATATGCCGCCGCCTTCGATGCCAATGGTGGAGTGTTCGAGCCTTTGTTCGGCGAACAGGATGCCATCATCAGCGACGCATTGAACCATGCCAGTATTATTGATGGGGTGCGTTTGTGCAAAGCCCAGCGTTTCCGTTACGAGCATAACAATATGGCCGATCTGGAATCGAAACTGCAGGAAGCAGCCGGAGCCCGTAACCGTGTGATTGTTACCGATGGCAGTTTCAGCATGGATGGCACCATTGCCCAGCTTGACAAAATTGTGGAGCTGGCCGAAAAATATGATGCGGCCATTATGGTGGATGAATGCCATAGCAGCGGCTTTCTTGGAAAGACCGGCCGTGGTACACATGAGTACCGGGGAGTGATGGGTAAAATCGATATCATCACCGGAACTTTGGGCAAAGCTCTTGGTGGAGCAAGCGGCGGTTTCACGAGTGGGCGTAAAGAAGTGATCGAAATGTTGCGCCAGCGTTCACGCCCTTATCTTTTCAGTAATACATTGGCACCAAGTATTGTGGGTGCATCGATTGCAGTCATGGATCTGCTGAGTGAAACAACAGAACTACGTGATAAACTCGAAGCCAATACAAAATATTTCCGCAGTAAAATGACGGCTGCCGGTTTTGATATTAAACCCGGCGATCATCCGATTGTTCCCATCATGTTATACGATGCAGTGGTGGCACAGGATTTTGCAGCCAAATTGTTGAAGGAAGGGATTTATGTAATTGGATTCTTCTTCCCGGTTGTACCGAAAGGACAGGCACGTATTCGTGTACAATTAAGTGCAGCGCATGATCAACAGCATTTGGATAAAGCGATTGCTGCATTTACTAAAGTAGGGAAAGAGTTGGGTGTGTTGAAAGAAGTAACTGCATCATGATGCGTATACTATTCATAGTTCACT
Source organism: uncultured Chitinophagaceae bacterium (assembly GCA_964392955.1). Taxonomy (GTDB): domain Bacteria; phylum Bacteroidota; class Bacteroidia; order Chitinophagales; family Chitinophagaceae; genus Lacibacter. The sequence goes on from CAYMSG010000049.1 coordinate 7,076, forward strand.
TTATAATGATGGTTGCGTGTTTATCTGCACAACCATCATCGTTTCCGCAATCATTTGTTGGCAACTGGAAAGGTACACTCACATGGAGCCGAGCTGAGAAGGCAACACAGCAATTTACCATGCGGTTGAATATTCAACCAGCAGATAGTGGACGTTATACCTGGCAGATCATTTATGGAGATAATCAGCAAGACAACCGGCCTTATCTATTAATGCCTGTTGATACAGCCAAAGGTCATTGGCAGATCGATGAACGAAATACAATTGTGCTGGATGGATATTTTATCGGCAACACGTTTACATCTGTCTTTGCTGTTTCAGGAAGTACAATTGTGAGCAAGTATGAATTAACAACAGATGGCTTGCTGGTTTCATTTACAACGTACGCAACAAAGCCGATTACAACAACGGGTGGTACATCTTCAGAAATACCACCTGTTGAGAGTTATAAAGTTGTTGGATTACAGCAAGGCTTGTTAAGACGAGAATAGCGGTTATTTAATACATTGTTAGCGCTTCTATGTCGTTGGCATAACAATTAACTGCCCTGTCAGATTGAATTCCAATTACCAGAAATCAGAGCTAAAAATGATCACTAACATTTGAAAGAAATCATGAAACGGTCTGTTATAAAGTGTTTTTTACTTTTTTTTCCTTGTTGCTTTTCATATTGCGGCTATAAACTAACTTCTGAAAAGTTCACATTTGTAGTTGATAATGCAATGGAGGAAAAGGTTTTTCAAATCAAGTTAGAACGAAAATTTAGTTACCAGGAAATGGTAATAAAGAAGAATACATTAGATGATACTTGTTTAATGGGGATAATGAAAGTGCCGCCTGGGAAAACAGGTCTGCTTTATAGAATAGAATTTTTTTCAGACTCGTTAATGTACCAATACAAGCCCTACAAAGCAACGAAAGGAAAATTGGTTTTTGATCATTCTTTTATGGATAGCTATTAACGGAAGCTTTCTTTTTAAAGTTACAATGTAGCCACTTATTTAATAGTAGGTATCAATCCCCTCACACCCATATCTACCAAGGTTTCTCCTTTCAACGGTTCCCATTTTCCATTTGGGTTGAGGTCTTTCCACTCTACACTTTTGTTGGTGCTGAAACTGCATTCAACGATAATATCTTTTGTTTCATTTCCGGTGATCTTCAATTTGCCATTGGCAAATGCTGCTGTTACCACACAACTGCCTGCGGGTATGGGAGATGTATTGAACAATGGATTGACAACCGTAGTTGCACCTGCCGGCGCTTGGCCGCTTTCGGCAACCGGAATGTTGGTGCCTAATACCGGTACAGTAGTTTCAAACCCCCAAAAACCTTGCGAGCGGTTACCGTTGACCGCTATCGATTGGTTTTTTACCGTAAAGCTTTTGATATACGTATTATAGCCGATAAAAGAGGCCAAGGTAGCATTCAGATCCTGGTTGATGGAAATGCTGTTAATGGTTGTGTCAACTCTGATTTTTACATCACCGTTTTGATAAGCTAATGAAATGCGGAGCCATTCGTATTCACCAATCGCAATTTGATTGATGGGTACTTCGTAAAACACTTCATTATTGCCTGCCTGTGGCGCTTTTTCAAAATCAATGGCTTTGCTGCCGCCTGCTGTTGTTTCGGCGGCATGATAAAGCACTGCACCATTACCCAATAATGTAAGCGGGCCAGGAGCTAGTTCTATATAATGCGCACTCATTTTATTCATTATGCCACTTTGTGCGGCGTTACCTGCGGGTATGGTGGATGGCTGACCAATATTATTCAACCGTGCCTGTGTTGAATCAAACTTGAATTTGAAGATGAGTTTTGCAGTACTGTTTCCTGTTTCGTTCTTTTTGCAGGCGATCATGCTGATGCCGGCTGCAAACAGCGCAAGTGCAAGTGTACGGGACATGGTGGCTGGTTTTAAGTGCATATAAAACGTTCAGTTCAATGGCTTATTGTTTTTCGCAAAGTTTTAAGAGCCTATTCATAATCTCACTTTACTTTTGTGCAAAATTTCCCACCATGCGTTTTGCAGTTGTTTTGTTCTCTATCGTGTTAGTATTTAACTCCTGTTCCATCAATAATTTTGAGATTGATAATGATCTCAAACAGTATTTCGATAAATACAAAGCAAAGGGAAGTTTTGCCTTGTTCGATAATGCGCAGGCGCATTTTACGATCTACGATTCAGCTAATTTCCGGAAACGTTATACACCGGCCTCAACTTTCAAGATCGTTAACTCCTTGATCGGGCTGGAAACCGGACGGATTTTTGATGAAAAGATGGTGATCAAATGGGATGGCGTTGTTCGTGAGCGGGAAGAGTTGAACAAGGACATGAATATGGAAGAAGCTTTCAAGGTTTCTTCCGTTCCGTATTACCAGGAAGTGGCCCGCCGTATAGGCAGAGATACCATGCAACGTTGGATCGATACATTACAATACGGTAATAAAACAATTGGCAGTGTTGTTGATTCATTTTGGCTGAACAATGCTATTAAAATTTCGCCCGATGAACAATTGGGCTTGGTGAAGCGGTTGTATTTTCAGCAATTACCCTTTCAAAAACGTACGCAGGATATTGTAAAAAAAGTGATGAAGGAAGAGAACTCGCTGTACAAACTCGCCTACAAAACAGGCTGGGGTTTTGATGAAAAAGGCGCTAACATCGGCTGGATCGTTGGCTGGATCGAAGAAAACCGTCATCCTTACTTTTTTGTACTCTTGGTACAGTCGCCCGAAAAAGAATACGATATGCGTAACAACCGTATTGGTTTGCTGAAAGATATACTGAAGCATTACGATTTTATGCAAGGGAAGAAATAGTGAAAATCAATAGGCAATAAGCAACTGGCAATAGGCAAAGTTGGCGTCACTAAGTATTGTTCATTGTCTATTGCCTATTTACAATTGCATATTGAGAAGTCTGGCTTAACTTTTGTTTCAATTCATCTGTTCCTGCAAACCTGTATCTTGTAGCATAAACATTTATACACTTGTTTTCATTCGCACATATTGAATATTTAGTACTGCTGCTGTTGTTGATACCAGCGGTTCTTGTATTCGTATTGAATAAACGGTGGAAGAAGAAAACAAAGAAAAAAATCGGTGACGAGCAATTGGTCAACCTGCTCACGGCAAATCATTCTGCAAAAAAGTTTTCTGTAAAATTTTATCTGTTACTTGCTGCAATGGCCATAACAGTATTGGGTGCCGCCAACTTGCGCAGTGCTGGTAAAGCGGAGAACGTAAATCGGAAGGGAAGAGATATTGTGGTAGCGATGGATGTAAGTAAAAGCATGCTGGCCGATGATGTGAAACCTACCCGGCTCGATAAATCCAAGTTGTTTGTAAGTAAGCTTATGGATCAACTGCCCGACGACAGAATTGCATTGATCTGGTTTGCCGGGAAAGCGTATTTACCAATGCCGTTAACAGCCGATCAGGGAGCAGCAAAACTGTTTGTACAATCTGCATCCCCTGATGCGGTACCTACACAGGGAACAGTGATTGGTGAAGCATTACGATTGGCTTCCGAAAGTTTTCCGCAGGAAAGTAAACGATATAAAATTGTACTGCTGATTACCGATGGTGAAGATCACGATGAAGCGGCCGTAAGCATGGCCCGGCAATTGAAAGACCGTGGCATTCTGTTGCTTTGTATTGGATTGGGAACCATTGAGGGTTCGCCCATTGCCGATCCGGTAACTAAGGATTATAAAAAAGACAATCTTGGACAAACTGTTGTAACCAAACTGAACGAACCGTTGCTTCAGCAGTTAGCTTCTGTAAACGGAGGCTTGTATGGCAATCTGCAAAACACCGATGAAATGCTTGAAGAAATAACGGCTGTCATCAATCAACTGGAAAAAAAGGGTGTGGAGGGTGAAGTGAGTAATACCAATTATAACAACTACTTTATCTGGTTTCTGCTTGCAGCGGCATTATTATTGATCATTGAATTATTTATACGGGAACGGAAAGCAGCATGAAATTTTGTTTCACCATATTGAGTTTCTTCTTTTTTTTCATTGCTTTTGCACAGGAAGGCGAAGTGGTGAAAGGAAACCGCTTGTACAAAGAAGGAAAGTATGATAAAGCGGAAGAAGCATATCAAAAAGCTTTGAGCAAAAAAGAAAGCCCGGTTACCCGCTATAATCTCGGAAACGCACAATACAAAAAAGAAAATATTGATGATGCAGTGAAATCGTTTGATGAGGCTGCGGCTGCAACAGACGATCCCGAATTGAAAACAAAAGCATTGTACAATAAGGGAGTGTTGTTGCATAAAAATAACCGGCTTGCTGAAGCCATTGAGGCATACAAGCAGGCGCTTCGCTTATCACCTGCTGATGATGAAGTGCGAAAGAATTTGCAGCTCGCCCTGATGGCCAAAAAACAACAGGAACCGAAAGAGCAGAAAAAGCAACAGAAGGAACAAAAGCCAAAAGACGAAAAGAAAAAAGAGCAACCCAAGCCACAGCAACCGAAACCGCAGAAGAGCAAGCTCACCAAACAGCAGGCGGAACAATACCTCAAAGCACTCGAACAAAAGGAGCGTGAACTGCAGGAAAAAATGCAGAAAAAGACGGGGGCACCCTCACAACCAGAGAAAGACTGGTAAGTAATTTGAAAATGGAATCAGTTGAACATCGAGCCGATAAATATCCCGATGCTCACCGAAAGCGTCGGCATCTGAAAATGTGCGGAACTGCATCTTCCTTAAACCTTAGAGCCCTTTCTTTGTTACATTTGTGCTGAAATACCACATATGATTTATGTGGATTTTCAAATTAAGCCACTTTCAAATTTTCAAATTGATGTTTCTCTATACTCCTTCCTTAACTGATTATAAACGGCTGGCAACAAAAGAAGTGAAGATCGGTGATTTGCTGCTGGGTAATTTCCATCCCATCCGATTACAAACCATGACCACTACTGATACCATGGATACCATTGCTACAGTAGAGCAAAGCATCCGTTGTATTGAAGCCGGTGCAGAGTTGGTACGCATCACTGCTCCTTCAAAAAAGGAAGCGGAAAATTTACAGAACATCAAAGATGAATTACGGAAAAGAGGTTATAATACGCCGTTAGTAGCCGATATTCATTTCACGCCCAATGCAGCTGAGATTGCGGCACGAATTGTTGAAAAAGTGCGGGTAAACCCCGGCAATTATGTCGATAAGAAAAAATTTGAACAGATCGATTATACTGATGCTGAATACCTGGAAGAGATCGACCGCATCCGTGAGCGGTTTACACCATTGGTGAAAATCTGTAAAGAGTATGGTACTGCTATGCGCATCGGAACCAATCATGGGTCGTTGAGCGATCGTATCATGAGTCGTTATGGCGATACAGCCATTGGGATGGTAGAAAGTGCCATGGAGTTTTTGCGTATTGCCCGTGCAGAAAGTTTTCACAATATTGTACTGAGCATGAAGAGCAGTAATCCGCAGGTGATGGTGCAGGCGTATCGTTTACTGATTCAACACATGTACAGCGAGTTTAATGAATGTTATCCATTGCACCTCGGCGTTACAGAAGCCGGTGATGGTGAGGATGGCCGTGTAAAAAGCGCAGCTGGTATTGGCACCTTGCTGGAAGATGGTATAGGCGATACTGTTCGTGTAAGTTTAACCGAAGATCCGGAGTTTGAAATTCCGGTATGCAGGGATCTGGTGAAGCGGTATACAGTCGATAGCCGACAGTCCATAGTCCACAGTAATGTGCCACCTGTAACTGCAACATCTTCACAAAGAGAGGAGGCTGTATTGCCCTATTCGCCATTTGAATACAAACGCAGAGAAACTTTTTCTGTAAGCAATATCGGAGGCAAACAGGTTCCTGTTGTAATTGCAGATTTGAGTAAGCTAACCAACATCACACAAAAAGAACTGGGGCGTGTTGGATATAAATATGATGAAGCCACTGATAAGTGGAGCATTGGTGATATGGCAGCTGATTATATTTTCATCGCCAACCAAACATTGAACTTTGAATTGCCGGGAACATTAAAAGTAATTGTGTATCCCGACACCTGGAAAACATCAGCGGAAACTGTTGCGGGTGAGCAGAAATATTTTCCCATTTTCATGGACAGTGGTTTTGCTGAAGCAGAAGTAAAAAGTGATGTGTTGAATTTTGTAATGGTCGATTGTTACAACGATGATACGCCGATTAACGATTATACATACCTGGATGCGTTGGCAAATGACCCAACTGTTGTGTTATGTTTAAGCAGCACCAATAAAAATGCGATGCAGAGTGTGCGTAGAATGTTTATTGAGTTGATGAACCGCCGAATCAAAAATCCGGTGGTGTTGATTACCGACAGTAACTGGCAAACATCCGATGAACACCTTATCCATTATTCAACGGAGTGTGGAGCATTGTTACTCGATGGAATGGGTGATGGTATTTGTTTGGGTATGAGTGAAAAAAGCTACTCCCTGCAAGCTGCCGGCTTTACGCAGAATACAGAAGGTCGAAATTATCTCAGCA
>CAYMSG010000050.1:0-13376 GCA_964392955.1 uncultured Chitinophagaceae bacterium
CAATTCAAGGTAAACATCCCCATGTTTGAAATGATTGCACCTTTTAAAAGTAATTAACTGTTTACTTTAACAGGATCCCGGTTACAGGAGCCTTCCACAAAACGATTTCCTTGGTTTTTTGATGTATCTTTGAATGCTGCGTTTTTGTACGTAAAGGCAGTTTTTTCAATGGCAAAGGTTACTTTCAACAACAAGAATTCGGTCTTCTTTTCAGACCTCAAGCAATCGGTAGAGAATTATTTTGTGCAAACAAATACCCGGAAAACAGGCAATTTTAAGCTTTATTTGAAAACAATTGTTTTAATCCCCGCAGCATTATCCATTTACATATTGTTATTAACTGTATCTATGCCGGTATGGTTATCGTTGACCTTGTGTGCGGTGCTGGGCATTGTGTTTGCCAGTATCGGTTTTAATGTAATGCACGATGCCAATCATGGAAGTTACAGCAGCAAAAAATGGGTCAATAATTTATTAGGTTATACCATTAATGCGTTGGGAGGAAATGCATTTATCTGGAAATTCAAGCATAACATCATTCACCATACCTACACAAACGTTGATGGGGTGGATGATGATATTGCACGAAGCCCGTTGATGCGCCAGTGCCAATCGCAGGTATGGAAGCCGGCGCATAAGTATCAGCATATTTATGTTGTATTTCTCTATGCTATTTCGTCGTTGGCATGGGCAGCGTACCTGGATTTTGATAAGTATTTTAAAAAGAAAGTGAACAATACACCCATGCAGAAAATGAGCATGAATGATCATATTGTTTTTTGGGTGAGTAAATTGTTATACGCATTTTTTTATATTGTTCTGCCAATTATGGTGGTTGGTTTTGTGCCTTGGCTGGTGGGTTATCTCGTCATGGAAATTGTATTAGGGTTTACACTGGCAATTGTATTTCAGCTGGCACATGTGGTAGAAGAAACGGAGTTTGAATATGCAGGACCTAACGAAGCATTGCTGATCGAAAACGAATGGGCTGTACACCAGATAAAAACGACTTCTAACTTTGCGCCACGTAATAAAATTGTTTCATGGTTTGCAGGCGGGCTGAATTACCAGGTAGAGCATCATTTATTTCCCCGCATCAGTCATATTCATTACCCGGCTATCAGTAAAATTGTAGAACAGAAGTGTAAGGAATACAAACTGCCATACAATTCAATTAAAACAATGAGAGCAGCCATTGTATCTCACTTTAAGATGATGAAGCAAATGGGCCAACCGCCACAAACAGCTTAACGGGGTTTGTAATCCGATTCGTTAAAGATGGTTTTGTTGGATGTTTTCATTAACTGCGGTACAGTAACCGCAGTATTTTTCTTCATATACGATTTTACAATTTCCCATCCGAGGAATGCACCGATATTTCCCGGGCTTTGTTCAGGCATACCTTGCGTGACAGGACCATCAGTAACAAAATTCTGAATGCGGGAAGGATCAATTTCGTACAGCAGATTTTGCTGGATAAAGAAATTATAAATACTACGTTCATTTTCTTTGCACCAGCTCAGTTGTTTGCCGGTATAGCCAATGAGCAGCGTATCATGATTGTTGGGAAGAAATTGATTTAACAGGTACAATCGTTTTCCTTTTTCAATAAACCGTTCAATTAATGGATAACGGTTGCTGCTGTCGGGGTACATGTCATCAATTACCAATGTAAACACATCGGTTGCAATAAACTCCTTGCTGAAACGCCGGCTGCGGTATTGGGGTGCAATGCTGCTGATGTAGCCGGGGTCGTTATAAATCGCATAATCTTTTCCTAAATAAAATTGCAAACCGATAGCCAGAAAATTTTCTCCCAGATAATTGGGGCTGGGCTCATTATTACTCATGGGTGCCAATGCATCCATTGGCCCTACGGTTGTTATGATGGTTGGGATTTGATAAGAAGGAAAATAATGCTTCACATACCGAAACCCATTTGTGAGTTCCTCTGTTGTGCTGCTGAAATTTTTATACAACTTCTGCGATGCTTCATATACCGGTTGATTCAGATGAAGAAAACGCTTGCTTCCATTATACACCAGAAAATTGCTATCCACCAACGGGCCCAATCCTAACACATGATTCACAAACAATGGCAGAAACTGCGGATACTTTTGTTGCACCTGCGCCAGGCCAGCCTTTGTATTGTTGCTGTCGATGCTAAAGAAGTCCTGCTCAAATCGTTCAACCTTTAAATCAATCTTAATACCCGAAACATCCGGGGCATTGGTTTGATCGTTGCAGGCAATAAGTGTTACAATAAAGAAAAGGGGGATGAGATTTTTCATGTTGCTCACTAACGGAATATTCATGGGTTAATTGTTATTGTTTTTTGGCCACATCGTATAACCATAAAAATTATTATCTCTGTGGATATGTGTTAGTTTGGCCATTTTTATGGTTATTTCATATGATTGTTGTGCGGTTCTGTGGCTGAAATTCGTGAAATTTGGCGAATGAAAATATTTCTTGCCCAGCAAAATTATCATATTGGCAATTTCGAGAGCAATACGCAGAAAATTATTGAAGCAATCGAAGCGGCAAAAGCACAGGGTGGTGAATTGATTCTCTTTAGTGAGCTGAGTGTGTGTGGCTATCCACCCAGAGATTTTTTAGAGTTCAACGACTTTCTCAATAAATGCAATGAAGCCATTGACAAAATCAGGCAGTATGCCGATTCCATTGGAGTGATCATTGGCGCACCGGATCATAACAAACGGGTGGAAGGAAAGGATCTGCACAACGCTGCTTATTTTCTGTACGAAAAGGAGATCAAGGCTGTTGTTCATAAAACCTGTTTGCCCAATTATGATGTGTTTGATGAGTACCGTTATTTTGAACCGGCGTATGATTGGAATATTGTAGAGTTTAAAGGAAAGAAATTAGCCATCACTATTTGTGAAGATATCTGGAACCTGGGTGATAATCCACTGTACCGAATTTGTCCGATGGATGAGTTGATGAAGTTTCAGCCCGACGTGATGCTCAATATCTCCGCATCACCATTCGATTATACACATGTAGAAGACAGAAAAGCAATAGTAAAACTAAACGTACAAAAGTACAAACTGCCGATGCTCTATTGCAACTGCGTTGGCAGTCAAACAGAAATTGTATTTGATGGAGGTTCGCTGGTGTTTGATAAGCATGCAAACATGGTTAAACATTTATCCTTGTTTGATGAAGAGCTGGTTGGATTTGAGTTGAAAGATGATGGCACATTTACAGAACCTGTTTTAGCAACTGCTGATACATTACCCAACGAAGAATTTAGTCCGGCACACCTGGATGAAACACTGTGCATTGCTGAAATACACGATGCCATTGTACTTGGCATCCGTGACTACTTCAGCAAAATGGGGTTTGCCAAAGCTATTCTCGGCAGCAGCGGTGGAATCGACAGTGCCGTTACATTGGCACTTGCCTGTACGGCATTGGGCAGCGAAAATGTTCGGGCTGTTTTATTACCATCACAGTATTCAACGGATCATAGTGTAAGCGATGCAGAACAGTTGAGTAAAAATCTTGGTAACCCGTATGATATTGTGCCCATCAAAAATATTTATGATGCCTTCTTAAAAGAATTGAAACCAATTTTCAATGACTTGCCTTTTTCATTGGCAGAAGAAAATATTCAAAGCCGCAGCCGTGGAAATTTATTGATGGCTATAGCCAACAAGTTCGGTTATATTTTACTTAACACTTCCAATAAAAGTGAACTGGCAACTGGTTACGGAACTCTATATGGTGATATGGCCGGCGGTATTGGTGTGCTGGGCGATTGCTACAAATTGCAGGTGTATGAACTGGCGAAATACATCAACCGCAATGAAGAGATTATTCCAACGAGTATCATTACCAAACCACCCAGTGCAGAGTTACGGCCAGGACAAAAAGATTCGGATTCATTACCTGATTATGCCATCCTTGATAAAGTATTGTATCAATACATCGAACGCCGGCAAGGCCCCAATGAAATCAAAGCAATGGGGTATGACGCAGCGTTGGTAGATCGGATCTTAAAGCTGGTAAATGTGAATGAATACAAACGCAATCAGTTCTGTCCCATCATCCGTGTTTCACCCAAAGCATTTGGTGTGGGTAGAAGAGTGCCGATTGTTGGGAAATATCTAAGCTAAACAAAACCTATAAGGTCTGCCGGGCGGCTTTGCAGTGTTGCAGACCTTATAGATTTAACCCAATTTTATTATGATGCAAAGAGAAGGTTTTGCTATTACAACGGAAACAAGTTTTTTTAATGTTGAATTTATTCATGCGTTTCTGTCGCAATCATATTGGGCAGAAAATATTCCGATTGAAACTGTTCAGAAGTCGATCGACAATTCACTTTGCTTTGGTGTATTTCATTTGGGCCGGCAAATTGGTTTTGCACGAGTGATTACCGACAAAGCAACCTTTGCTTACCTCGCCGATGTGTTTATTGACGAAGCCTATCGTGGACAGGGTTTGAGTAAAAGGCTGATGGAGGAAATGATGAATCACGAAGACTTACAGGGCTTACGCAGAATGATGCTGGCTACCCGTGATGCACATGGCTTATATGCGCAGTTTGGATTTTCAGAACTTACATTTCCTGAACGGTGGATGCAGATACATAAACCCGGCATCTACAAAAACCCTGAACAGTAGGTGAGTAACAAACCGCCGCCGGGGTTTCGTACCTCTTACCTCGTACTTCGTACTTCAACCTTATCTTTGCGCAAATTTTTGAGTTATGTTACAATTGGCATTTATCCGCCAGAACAGGGAATTGGTGAAAGAACGGCTGGCCGTGAAAAACTTTGCGAACCTTGAACTGGTTGATGAAATTATTGCATTGGATGAACAGCGCCGTAAAAAGCAGCTGGAGAATGATGAGCTGGCCGCAAAAGTAAATGCAGCTTCTAAAGAAATCGGTATGCTCATGGGCAAGGGGCAAAAAGCAGAAGCCGAACAAAAGAAAACGGAAGTAACACAGTACAAAGAATCATCCAAACAAATTGCTGAAGAACTCGCATCATTTGAACAAAAGGTGAATGAGTTGTTGGTGCGTTTGCCCAATCTTCCATCTGCATTAGTGCCCGTTGGTAAAACAGCAGAAGATAATTTGAATGTAAAAGAATTTGGCAATGAACCTGTGCTGCATGCTGACGCAAAACCACATTGGGACTTGATCGAGCAATACGATATTGTAAACTTTGAATTAGGTGTAAAGATCACAGGCAGGGGATTTCCTGTGTACAAAGGAAAAGGCGCCAAGTTGCAGCGTGCACTCATCAGTTATTTTCTCGATTACAATACTGCAGCCGGTTATACTGAATATATTCCGCCCTACATGGTGAACGAAGCATCTGCTTACGGTACCGGTCAGCTGCCCGATAAGGAAGGACAGATGTACCATATGCAGGAAGATAATTTTTTCATGATCCCAACAGCTGAAGTACCGGTTACCAATATTTATCGTGATGAGATTGTAAAGGAATCTGATCTGCCAATTAAAATGACAGCTTACACACCTTGTTTCCGCAGGGAAGCCGGAAGCTTTGGTGCTGATGTGCGTGGGTTGAACCGTGTACACCAGTTCGATAAAGTGGAGATCATTCAACTGGTGCATCCTGATAAAAGCTATGAAGTGTTGGATGAAATGGTTGCACATGTGGAGAAGCTGTTACAGAATCTCTGCTTGAAATACCGCATCCTTCGTTTGTGTGGTGGCGATATGGGGTTCACTTCTGCACTTACTTACGATTTTGAAGTGTGGAGTGCAGCGCAAAAGAAATGGCTGGAATGCAGCAGTGTGAGCAATTTTGAAAATTACCAAACCAACCGTATGAAGGTTCGGTTTAAAGACGAGAATGGTAAAATGCAATTGGTCCATTCATTGAACGGAAGTTCACTGGCGTTGCCACGGATTCTTGCTTCATTACTGGAGAACAATCAAACAGAAAATGGAATTGTGATTCCCGAAGTGCTGCGCAGTTATTTTGGATCAGATGTTTTGAATTAAGTGCGTAGTTGATTTATAAAGAGAAAATCCCGCCAGCCGGCGGGATTTTCTCTTTATTGTTTTCTCATGTTGATTGCCTCTTAACGTAAGCTTGCTCTTGGGCCACCTACTGCGTACGTAGCCTGCATACGTGCTGCCTGACCTTGGGTAAACATATACATACAGGCATCATTTGTATAGTCCATGTAATTCATAGTCATTTCAATGGGTGATCCACTGCAAGTGCTATAATGTGGATAGGTGGGACATCCTCCATTTGATGTGTTATGTTGTGGGGTATCACCTACAAAGTCGTTGCCACAAGTTGCATCGCCCCAGATGTGACGCAGGTTGAAATAGTGACCTACTTCATGTGTAGCTGTTCTTCCTTTGTTGAAAGCGGTGAATAGAGGATAGTTGCCTCTTCCAAATGCATTGTTATCAATTACAACACCATCGGTAGCAAGACTGCCGCCTGGGAACTGTGCATATCCCAGTATACTGTTGCTGAGGTTGCATACCCAGATGTTGAGTGTTGTACTTGGTGAAGTTGGATCAATACCACCTCTTGCACTTCTCTTCATATCATCATTGGTGCGCCAGCTTGTTTTGTTTGTTGACTTTCTGGTAACATTTGCAGTAGTCCAGATGAATTTGATCTGAATGTTACCGGAACGTACCCCCTGAAAAACAGCAGGCGTTAAACTATAATCTGTATTCGTTGCTGCAAAATCCTCATTCAATACATCAATCTGCGATTGGAATTGTGCGTTGGAAACATTTTCAGCGGAGGTCTTATACAATACATTTACATGCACTGGTAATTCCATCACACCGTTTACAATTTTATAAGCCGATGGATTGGCCATTACACGTTGTGTGAAGGCTTCAATCTCATCCATTCTTTTTTTGAGGGTTGGATCTGCTTTCAGGTTGGCCTGCAAAACTTCATAACTGTAACAGCTACGAGCCGATGCCTGGGTTAACTCAACTTCCTCTTCCAGTTGTTCTTTGTCTGATACAGATTTGCTACATCCAAAAAAGAATAGCAGCGAGGCTGCTGCCACTACCGATACTTTCTTCATTTGTTGTTAGTTTAAGTTTAGGTTGTAAAAAACTGACAAATGAATTTATCATTTTTTTACTGACATATGTTAGCGAATCAATAAGTTTTTTTGTAACTGCGCTGCAAATAAATGGACAACTCTGTCGTAAGAAATAACTGATACTGAATTCGTAGAACTACGATAAATCATAGTTCTTAAGGATTTCCTAAGAAACATTTTATTAGGAATTTAACTGCGGTCAATGCTTTAACATTGCCGCTCACTAATTTAATTGTTATGAAAAAAATTTGTACACTCTTCTTTATTTTTTTGCTTGCCCTGAATGCTTCTGCACAGTTTACAAAAGGAAATAAAGTGCTTGGTTTGGGTTTGAATTTTCAAACTTCGAAACAGGAGGCTGATGCCCCGAATCCGTTTAATCGAAACGATAACAGCTTACAATTTTCAACTGAATTAGGCTTTGCAACAAAAGAAAACAGGTTGAGCGGTTTTTTTGTGGGTGCAGGCTTTTCAAACAGTAAGTACGAAGTGCCTTCTCTGCCTTCTTCCAATAGTTCAAATACTAGTTACAATGTAAGCGGTGGTTATTTTACGAGAGCTTACAGAAGCCTGGGAAAAAACTTTTTTGTATTTGGAGAGGGCAGAGCCGGCTTGAATTATTCGCAACAAAAAAATTCAAATTTTAATAATCCAAATTTTAAACAGTACTCAGCGAATGTTGGACTTTATCCCGGACTTGCCTATAAATGGAATCAGAAATTTCTATTTGAAATTCGATTTGCCGACTTCGTAAACGCTGGCTATTCATTTACCAAATATGATAATGGAAACAATCAAACATCAACTCAAAATAGTTTCGGTATCGGTACCAGCCTCGGTCTTGGCTACCTCAACAACATCGGCATCGGTGCCCGCTGGATCATTAATTAAAATATTACAAGAACGCCTATTTACCCTGCAAGGGGCATCGTAACCGGTGCCTCTTTTTTTATCCGTTTGTTCATTACCGCAAACCATAAAGGTGGGATGTGTGCCAGCAACATCATGCCGGGATAACCGGTTGGCATTTGCATCGAATGATCGTGATGACGCAGCACCTGGTATTTTCTGCTGGCAAGATAATGATGATCGCTATGCCTGCTCAATTCAAACAACATCAATCTTCCAAACACATGGTTACTGTTCCAGCTATGATGTGGCATGGTACGTTCATACTGTCCACTGACTGTTTGTTTGCGTGTTAACCCATAATGTTCGATGTAGTTCACACATTCAAGCAGCAACATGCCGATGAACGCAGCAAATAAATAAGCTGTTGTTATTTTCCATCCAAACATAACAAGAATGATTGTTACAAATGCAAGCTGCAGCAATTGCAGTTGCAGCATTTCATTCTGTATGCTGAAAACCCGGCGCCCTTTTTTCTGTACTTCTGCATTGGCAATTTTCCATGCACTCAAATAGGTAAACAGTAGAGTACGGGGATAAAAGAAAAACAAGGGTTCATTGTAACGGGCACTGGACGGATCTTGATGTGTTGCCACATGTTTATGATGTCCTTTGTTATGCTCAATAAAAAAGTGTGTGTAAAGCGATGTGAGCAACAGTGCCTTCGCCATCAATTGTTCTGTTTTATTTACCCGGTGGCCCAGCTCATGTGCTACATTAATTCCAAATACGCCGCAAAGCAAACCCATGCTGATAATACGGCCTGCTTTGTCAAGTGTACTGAGCTCATCCTGCTGCAGCGAAAACAAAAAACTAATGAGCAGAAAATATTGCAAGGGAACAATGAGGTATAAAATGTAATCGTAGGTTTTATCGGTTTTAGCCAATTCTTCTTCGGCTGCACTCAGGTTACGTACATCGGGTCGAATAAATAATTCGATCAGCGGAATAAACACGAATGCATAGATTACAGGTAAAAAAGTGATCCATCCGGTAGAGTGAAACGCAAACCAGGCAAACACAAACATGATAAACGGGCTGAGATATTTATAGGGGCCGATCTTCATATTTTAAATGTAAGAAGAAGAAACGGACAAACGATTTTTTCATTTCTTTCGTTTATCATTAAACTTTCAGCCAGTCCAAAAGTCTTAACGCAACAATTTTTCACATGGCGGTATCTGTACAACGAAAAAATCAGCATCTTTTATGGCGGGCCGGCTTTGGTCCTGCCGTTGAGCAATGGAACGATCTCAGTAAAACATCTCCGTTAAAACTATACGAAGCACTTGAAAAATCGTCTCGCAAAGAACCTATGCCCTTAAAAGTAGCCACCAATTTTGTTGATGGTTTGATGAACGGGGTTGACGGTGTTCGAAGAACCGAAGTAACACAAGAACAGCGTCAGCAAATGCAGCGAAAATCAAGGGAAGAAATCCGTAACCTCAATCTCGAGTGGCTTGCTGAAATGGTGAACAGCGAACAGCAACTTCGTGAAAAACTGGCGTTCTTCTGGCACGGACATTTTGCCTGCCGTAACCTGAACGCCCTGTATCAACAGGAGCTTTTACATGTTCTCCGTAAAAACGCATTGGGAAATTTCGGCACCTTGTTAAAAGAAGTGAGCCGAAGTGCTGCCATGCTTGCTTTCCTCAACAACCAGCAAAACCGTAAACAAAAACCCAACGAAAACTTTGCACGGGAGGTAATGGAGTTGTTTACCATGGGCCGTGGCAACTATACTGAAAAAGATATAAAAGAAGCAGCCCGTGCATTTACAGGCTGGCAGTTTAAACTGAATGGCGAATTTATTTTCAGACCCAACCTGCACGATACCGGCACAAAAACTGTGTTGGGAAAAACAGGCAATTTCAATGGCGATGATATTCTTGATCTCCTGCTCGAACAAAAACAAACAGCACTGTACATTACCCGAAAAATGTATCGTTTTTTTGTGAACGAGCAGGTGGATGAAAAAAGAGTAGAGTGGTTGGCTGATCGGTTTTATAAAAGCGGTTACGAGATCAAAACTGTTTTGAAAGATATTTTTACCAGTGATTGGTTTTACGAAGAAGAAAATATCGGCACAAGAGTAAAGTCGCCGGTTGATCTGTTGGTGGGCATCCGGCGGGCATTGCCCATGCAGATTGAAAATGAAGACGCCCAATTGTTCCTGCAAAAAGTATTGGGCCAGATTTTATTCTATCCGCCCAATGTGGCAGGATGGTCCGGTGGGTTGAACTGGATCGACAGTTCATCGCTCATGTTCCGTATGCGTATTCCCCAACTGATGGCAACCAAAGAAGCATTTCAATTCAAAGCAAAAAGTGATGATGACCAGGAGATGGGCCGTGCCGGACGAATCCCCGGCCGTGTGGTAAAAACAACCATCAAATGGGAAACGGCATTTCAGCAATTGGAAAAAATAAACCGTGAACAATTGCTCAGCAATATTGCTTCCGTTGTTTGGCAAACAGATGCTGCCAGGTTGAATAAGCCAATGGTGGAAAAATTTGTAGATGCGTCCAGTCGTGACCGTTACATACAAACATCCATCATCCAGTTGATGTGTACACCGGAATATCAGATGTGCTGAGGACAAGCTGTTAGCGGTGAGCTGTGAGCCGCCAGCAGAAATGATAAATAACAATATTTGCGTTGTGAGTTATTGCTCTAAGCTCACAGCTAATAGCTAAAAGCTTTTTATGTATTTTAAACGTAAAGAATTTCTCCAGCTCGGTTCGCTTGCAACAGCATCGATGTTGATGCCGCAGTTTTTAAAGGCATTTGAATCGGGGAAGCTGGTTCCTCCGGGAAATAAAGTAACCGTCATTATTCAGTTGAGTGGTGGTAATGATGGATTGAATACAGTGATCCCTTACCGAAACGATCTGTATTACAGTAACCGTCCACGGTTGGGCATTCAACGAAATGCTGCATTGGCATTAACCGATGAAGCAGGATTGCATCCTTCGCTTACGGCGTTTAAAGAATTATATGATGATGGAAGTCTTGGTATTTTCAACAGTGTGGGTTATCCCAACCCCGATAAAAGTCATTTCCGCAGCATGGATATCTGGCATACTGCAAGTGACAGCCGTGATTACTGGAACACCGGTTGGGTAGGCCGTTATTTGGATGCGCAATGCAAGGGTTGTGATAAACCAACGCAGGCTTTAGAAATTGATGATGTGTTGAGTCTTGCCTTAAAAGGCGATCAGATCAAAGGCATTGCAGTGGAAGATCCAAGGCGCTTATATACCAGCAGCCAGGAACGTTATTTCAAAGAAATATTAGCACAACATAAAAACGAACACGAGCAGCCGGTTGATTATTTGTACAAAACAATGGCTGAAACTATTTCCAGTGCCGATTATATTTTCAAACAAAGCAAACAGCGTCCTTCCGCAGAATCGTATCCGAATTCTGATTTGGGAAAAGGCTTGAAAACAATTGCTTCACTCATTTTTAGTGAGATCAATACCAAAGTGTATTATATCTCGCTCGGGAGTTTTGATACACATATCAACCAGGAAGGTCAGCAGAAACGTTTGTTCACGGAGTTGAATGATGCAGTGAAAGCGTTTGTAAAAGATCTGAAAACAAATAACCGGTTTGATGATGTGTTGTTATTTACATTTTCTGAATTCGGAAGAAGAGTAGCACAGAATGCCAGCAATGGCACCGATCACGGCAAGGCGAACAATATGTTCTTCATTGGAGGTGGTTTGAAAAAGCAGGGACTTTATAATCCGCTGCCCGACCTCACAAACCTGGACGATGGTGATGTGAAATTTCAACTCGATTTTAAGCAGGTATATGCTACGGTGCTCAACAAATGGATGGGCGCTGATGCGGATGCTATTTTGAAACAATCAATTAAGCCATTGGATTTCATTTGACAATCAGCAGTGGCTGGGCCATCCCTTCGTTGGGTGACCCAGCCTGATTTGCAGTAAAATTACCATCAAAAGATTAGGTGAAAACTCCTATTGTTTAAACCTTGCGGCACGGGTATATTTGTAAAGTCCAATTATTTGAAAAATCAAACATCCTCCAATTCCTATGGAAGTATCATACTTCTTCCGTAAAAAAAGGCTTCATGCCTTCAGTATCGAATCATTATTCGATAATGTGCAGACGCAGGTTGCTGAAACAACAAGTTTCAAGGCCAAGAAAATTGAGGTTCCTTCAATCAGAAACATTTTCGTCAACATTTTTAAATCACGCAGCAGTCAGGGTACTGTCAATCATATTACAGGCGATATCCACTACGTATCACTTGGTATGAAAAAGCGGAATACTGTTCTTACCATTCACGACTGTGTGTTTTTAACGAAGTATAACAAATGGAACCTGAAGTACTGGATGTTTAAATTCTTCTGGTACCAGTTACCTATGTGGCGTGCAAACACCATTACTGTGATCAGCGAAAAAACAAAACGTGAACTCATTAATCTCACCGGTGTAAATGCTGGCAAGGTAAAAGTGGTTCCTAATTTTTTTGATCCACGTTTTGAATTTGCACCAAAGCAATTCAATGCACAGAAGCCACGCATTCTGCAAATTGGCACAAAAGAAAACAAGAATATTCACAACCTGGCGAAAGCGTTAAAGGGTTTGAATTGTGAATTGCATATCATCGGCAGTCTTGACGTGGAAACACAACTTGTATTGCAGGAAAATAAAATTGATTTTAAAACACATACCAATCTCTCGTTTGATGAATTGAAACGTCAATACGTTTTGTGTGATATGGTGGTGTTTGCTTCTACCTATGAAGGTTTTGGATTACCGATCCTGGAAGCATGTGCAGTAGGTCGCCCATTGGTGACCAGCCGCATTTCTCCCATGGATGAAATTGCAGATGATGCAGCCTGTAAAGTAAATCCTTATAATGTACTGGATATCCGTCGTGGTATTCTCAAGGTTATCGAAAATGAAGATTATCGTGATCAGTTGGTGAACAATGGTTGGAAAATGCGTTACAAATACAGCATCGATAATATTACGGCTAAATACACAGAACTGTACGAGCAAATTGCTTCCCGGCCAGCTTCTGAGTTTTTCCTGCTTCGCCCGGCAAAAGCAGCCGCTTCTTTTCTTGGACTGATCTGATCAATTATTGTAGTTACTAACCCGTTCGCATAGTTGTAGTTTAAAACAAAAAAGCCTCCACACGGAGGCTTTTTGTTTTTCCTGAAGGCGATTGACAATTATTCATTCAGCTTTTGTGTTTTCTTAATGCCGATGCGGTAGAGTGTAAAGCCCATCACCGCAAAGAACAAAGCTCCCAAAAGATAGTAACCGTTCTGTCCAAGACTTTCAACCAAGCCGTGTTCTGCATTTACATTTCCTAATCCGCTTGCAAC
>CAYMSG010000051.1:0-13287 GCA_964392955.1 uncultured Chitinophagaceae bacterium
GTTTATACCCGAAACAAAAAAAGGTAACCCGCTAAAATGCCTGTTCAGCCTGCATCTTATTCACAACTAACAGCTGTTATGTGTATAAACTCAGCGGAGTAATTTGTTTTTTGCAGTTTCTTCCCGTATCATTTCCGGGTAGCCCATTTTACGAATGAGTGCATTCAGCGCCATAGCAATCCGTTTGGTACGTGTAGCATCGGTTTTTGCACTCTCGATCCATTTGCTGAAATAATTGCGGTGGCCACCTGTGAGCGATTGAAAAAATTGCAGTGCCTCCGGTTCATCTTCGAGGCAGGCCATAAAATCAGCAGCTATTTCATACGCTTTGGGCTGCAGTGCCAGTTGTACGTTCAGTTCATCGCCGGCTTTTTTTCGAATGGCTTTTCTTATATCCGTTTTTAAAGGCATGATAAAGTCGCCATCACCCATTGGCAATAAAGTGATGCTATCAAACTCCCATGCATCCAGTTTTCCTTTTACACGGTACGATTTTTTAAAACCCGGATTTATTTTTTCCGAAACAGCCGCAGGGATCAGGATATAGGACCATCCTGTTTTTTCGCCCATGCTTTTGAATTTCTGTATAATGGTTTTCAACTTTATCATCAAAACGAACTTAAACAGAAAAATGCAATTCAGGAAAGTAATACACATTATTTTCTGCTGGCATGGTTCTTGTTTTTCTCCTTCCGGATTTCGTTAACGAATACGTCAACCCCATCTTCCTTTCATTGTACCGTAGTGTACATTCTTCCTGTAACGGAACTATTGTATCGTGTTTCATAGTTGAAACAACTATGACAGGCACAGGCATTGCTTACACAAGTTCATTCGATTCATTCATCTATAAATTCAAACAAATGAAAAAGATTTTATTCGCATTTACAACAACCTCTTTTTTTATGATTGCATCTATCGTAACAGTGAAGGCACAAGTTGATTCTTCCGTTACTACAACAGCACCGGTAGTTGCTACTACTGATATTGTAGGCATTGCCAGTGGATCGCAGGAGCATACCATGTTGGTTGACGCAATTAATGCCGCCGGTGTGTTAAAAACATTTCAATTGAACGGTCCATTCACTGTATTTGCACCCACCAATGCAGCTTTTGAAAAAATTCCTGCAGATGATCGTGCAAAGCTGATGAAGAATAAAAAAGAGTTGGCAAAAGTATTGAAGTATCATGTAGTGGGTGGCACATGGACCTCGGCTACATTGATGGCAGCCATTAAACAAGGCGAAGGTTTTATTCAGTTGCCGACACTGAGCGGTAACAAGTTAAAAGCAACCGTGCATGATGGAAAAGTAATGATTACCGATGAAATGGGAAATTCATTTCATGTAACCAATGCCGATATTCTTGCCAGCAATGGATTGGTGCATGTTGTGGATGGTGTGGCGCAGCCTGTTCAGGAAACAGTAGCGAAACAATAATTCCTCACTATATATCCGGAAGCCCCGCCTGTTTTTGGCGGGGCTTTCGTTTTGAAACAAGAATCTGTTACTTTTATTGCATGGCGGTTCTTGTTACAAACATCAAACAGTTAGTGGGGGTACGGGACGAAAGCAGTTTGCTTCGTGGAAGCGATCTGGCGGTATTACCTGTTATTGACAATGCGTATCTGTTGATCAATGATGGACGGATTGCAGCTTATGGCGAAATGAACAGTTTAGGGGCATGGAAAAACGAGATTGAAAATATTGTTGATGCAGCCGGACAATTTGTGTTGCCTGCCTGGTGCGACAGTCATACACATCTTGTATTTGCCGCCAGCCGGGAAGAAGAGTTTGTAGATAAACTCAACGGCATGAGTTACGAAGCCATTGCCGCAAAAGGCGGTGGCATACTGAACTCTGCAAAAAAACTCGAAAGCATTTCTGAACTTGAATTGCTGCGTAAATCCTGGGCACGACTGGAAGAATTGATTCGCCTGGGTACCGGTGCCATTGAAATAAAAAGCGGGTATGGATTGAGTGTGGAATCGGAGTTGAAAATGCTCCGTGTAATCCAGATGTTGAAAGAAACGTCACCCATTCCCATCAAAGCAACCTTTTTGGGCGCTCATACGTATCCGTTAGCATATAAGAACGATCACCAGGCATATATTGATCTGATCATAAACGAAATGCTGCCTGTAATTGCAGATGAAGGGCTGGCCGATTATATCGATGTATTTTGCGAAACCGGTTTTTTTTCTGTTGCTGAAATGGAACAGATCTGTAAGGCCGGATTGCAATATGGATTGCAACCGAAATTGCATGTGAATCAACTCAACAGCATTGGTGGTTTGCAAAAAGCCATTGCACTCAACGCTGTATCAGTTGATCATCTGGAAACAATGACGGATGATGATATTCAGCAACTGGCACAATCATCTGTTATCGGTACCTTGTTGCCAACTGCTGCTTTCTTTTTGCGTATGCCCTTTCAACCCGCCCGTCAGTTGATCGATGCCGGTGCAGCCATTGCCTTAGCAAGTGATTTCAACCCCGGTTCATCGCCCAGCGGCAATATGAACCTTGTTGTTTCGATGAGCTGTATTGGAATGAAGATGCTGCCGGAAGAGGCCATCAATGCAGCCACCATCAACGGGGCTTTTGCTATGGGCCTGCAGGATGAACTGGGCAGCATTACTGTAGGTAAAAAAGCCAATCTCATTTTTACACGTCCTGTTTCCTCGCTGGCTTATCTCCCGTATGCATTTGGCAGCAATTTGATTGATAAAGTAATGATTGACGGAGAATTTTTTAGTTGATGAACGATTAACCGAAAAAAGTTATCTTCCCTATCCATTCAACCCAGCCATATGCAATCGTTCCGTTTTTACAACAAAGAGGATGTACTTACACTTACGAAGATCCGTCGTTTTGAAACCAAACTCGGAGAGCGGGTGCAACTGCCCGGCAACCGTGAGCAATTCGAAAAAGTAATACGTGAGTCGAATGCGAAATATGCATTGTTTGGTGTACCCGAAGATATTGGTGTAAAAGCCAACGATGGAATTGGTGGTTCCGATACGGCCTGGTTTCCGTTTCTTACTTCGTTTCTCAATATTCAAAGCAATGATTTTTTGCAGGGCGATGAAATTTTATTACTCGGTCATTTTGATTTTTCGCATGTTGAATCCATTATCGAAGAAAATGCACACGGGCACGAAGAAAAGATCGATGCTTATCGGCATGCTGTGATTGCCATTGACGAAGAAGTGGAAGCGCTGACCAAACTCATAACACTTCATGGAAAAATTCCGATTGCCATTGGCGGCGGACATAACAATGCTTATCCGCTCATTAAAGGTGCCGCAAAAGGTTTGCACAAGGCCGGAAAAATTCAACTGGCGCAGATCAACTGCATTAACCTCGATGCACATACCGATTACCGCCCGCTGGAAGGACGCCACAGCGGAAATGCATTTCGCTATGCGGAAGACGATGGCTACTTGCAGAAGTATTGTGTAATCGGTGTGCATGAAAATTATATTCCGCAAAATGTGTGGATGGACATCGTGAACAATCCTTTCTTTGATCTGATCACGTACGAAGATATTTTCATTCATGAAAAACGAAACTTCATCCAGGCTGTAGCACATGCCACCGGTTTTACGGAAGATTCCTATACCGGTATTGAACTCGACCTGGATAGTATTGAACATACACTCAGCAGTGCTGTTACTCCCGCCGGTATTGGAAAATTACATGCACGGCAGTATGTAAATTTTGCAGCAGTGGATGCAAAAGTTGCCTACCTGCATATTTGCGAAGGCGCAACGTTTTTAAGTGATGGCCGCAAGAGTGAAACCACAGGAAAACTGATCAGCTATCTGGTTAGTGATTTTGTAAAAGCGCATAATGAACTGAAATAACAATCATTTTTGCTAGCCGGTTCGTTTGGAGGCCAGTATGGGCGTAGGTTGCTATGTGATTTTCGCAAATACAACCACATCGGATGTATTTGCGAAAGTTTGGGTAAATTGGTTTCGCAAATACAAACGTTGCCTGCCATAATACAACCCCATAAAATTCACACAACATGACATGGATTGAAGTTTGTAGAGACATCGGAGTTTTCGGAATTGCTGCGTTTATCATTCAACGCATCATCGAACACTCTTCTACAAAAAATCTCGAAAAATATAAACAAGAGCTAGACTTCACTATCAGGAGCTATCAATTAACACTTGACACGGATTTAGAACGATACAAATCGGAGTTAAATCTTCATTTGACAAGGCAGACAACTTTACACGACAAAAGGCTAACTATAATAGATGAAATGTACAAGAAACTTGTCACCCTTGACTCAGGCATGAGAGCTATGACAGGCATGCATCTTGTTTATGAGGACGCAGAAAAAGAAAATCAAGAAAGGGTTGACACAGCACAAAAAGCATTCGCTGAATACAACAATTATTTTCTTTACAACAAACTTTACTTTAACAAGCAAATAAGCGACCTGCTTGAGAATATTAGGAAAGAATATTACTCGGCAAACTTTGATTTTTTTGAACCTAAACGGCTTCAATCTTTCACAGGGGGCCGACCAAGTCCAGAAGGTTATAGAACTGCGGTTGAGACATCACAAGCTGCATCAAAACGCATTCAAAATGACATTCCTAAAATATTGGAACAACTGGAGGAAGAGTTCAGAAAACTTTTAGGTGTTTCATAGGCTTACTAAAGAAACAAATTATGGAAGAACCAAGAGGCGTCAAAGAAATGAATCTCGAACAGGGCAAAAAGTTTGTGGGTCTAAAATCCACATCTTATAAAGAATACCTTGCAGCTAGACATCTATTAAATGACAACTTTCTACACCAGGCTTCTTTTTTTATGAATACCTGCATTGAGAAAGAAATGAAGGCATATTTACTTGCAATTGATGTGCCTGTCAATATCAAACATGACATATTTAAACTTTATACGCTACTGAAAAATCATAAACCAAAAATTGCAGATAATCTTAATCCAGATTTTATAAAGACAGTCTCGAAAATTTACACCTCACGTTATTATGAAGACCTCGGGGCTGGTTTCAATTTTGTAATTGTAAGGAATAAGTTTTTGGCGGAGCTTGATTACACTTTCTCCGTTTTAGAACCCACGACAAGATTTAAGCTTGGAAGAGACAAAGATGTTCCTAAGACAAACTATGAACGAGACGTCGAAGCTAAAAATCCAATTTTATACAGAAACAACTATTTGCTAAATAATATCAATAAAGCTGACTTCCTAAATCAACCGGACTTAGTCTATGAATATCGAGTCGTATTTAACCATGAAATTATTGAAGCGCTATACTCGATACCTTTTAATAAAGAGCATGACAAATTTATCTTTGAAGGATTAAAGCCACTAGATGACAACAAGTCTTTTCAAATTTCAAATCATCACCCTCCGACCCAATAATTACGGCAGGCAACATTCAGTTTTGCGTCAGCAGGGGCGACGGATAAATCCTTATCGGTTGTACTACTATCAGCTACATATCCAGCTGACCGAACACAGATGAGCAGCAGAATATATTTTCAACTTCAGTATCTTTAATCGGCTGCAGTTCCGGGCTGAACGTTTTTCAAATGCCCTGCCGAACGCAAAGCTGTGGCCGTTACGTCTCTCAAAAAATGTCCCTCATTCTTACTCTAAAAGTTGATCATGTAATCAATACGAACATCCTGCATCTTTCTGTTATAAAACTGGTGCTGTAATTTTTATATTCGCTGTCGCAGCGGCTTTTTTTATTTGTTGTTGCAAGGCTGTTGCTTCTTTTGTTTTTCCCTGCATCCTGTAAGCAGTATGCAAACCCGTTAAAGCCCACACATTATTATTGTTATTTTTTAAATCGTTCAGTAATACTTCTTCTGCTTTTTTCCAATCTTTCGCCTGCAGGTATGCATTCCCCAAATAGTGTTTCGGGTTCAGCAACCAGTCTCTCGGTTCATTGTAGGTCATTTGTTCTTCGGTGTTGACAGCTTTACTGAAATGCTCAATAGCCGCAGGGTAATTTTTTTGCTGCAGTGCAATGCTGCCGCCCAATAAGTCAGCTGCAATCGTTGCGCCATCAAGGGCAGGCGAAAATGGAGTAAATGGTAAGGCAAGCACCGGCTCTTTCAACAGGGTTTGCAGCAGTTCATATTCTTTTATTGCATCTGATAGTTGTTGCTGCTGTACAAAAGCCATTCCTCTTCCGAAATGGTACAACACATTTGCATACACCTGTGCAGCGGGTGGTTGTTTCATATTCAGCAAGGCATCACTGCGTGCATAACGTACATCCACCAAAACCGATGTGTAATAAATGTATTGCAGATAACTTCCCATTGCACCTTCTGATTCTAAATAATCAACCGGAATACTGGCAGCTGTTTTTCGGGCACATTCAATGGCTGTATTCATATCGGCCGTCATCATGGCGTTGTTGGTTTGCATGTGTACATTGTGTATCACATACAAAAAATCAGCACCGGCAGCCGGTGCAAAAAGTTGTACAACGTTTTGATAACTCTTTACCGCTTCTTCATTTACAGTGATGCCTTTGCTGTAATTACCCGTACGCAAATAAATATGCGAAGGCATATGAACCATGTGCGATAAAGCAGGAGTAAGACTGCCCAACCGATCCGCACTGGCCGTTGCCAGGGATGCATACGGTGATGGTTCCATTACATGAATGTAATAATGATTGGCACCGGGATGCAGCGGTGTGGCAGCGAGTAGTTTTTCAAGTACAGTGCGGATGCGTGGCGTCCATGCTTTGGGTGTACCGTTTACATACCACAGGTCCCAGGGATGTTGCAGCATCAAGGCATCTGCATACAACGCAGCTACATCGGCTGATGAAGGAAACTGTTCATACAATTGCTGCATGGCATCGGCATAGAGTTGATTCAATTGTTCTCTTGTTTGTGTAGTATCGGCTGAATAACGAACCGATTGTGCCAGGATCAACCCTTTTTCAATGGCGGTGCAATTCGCTGCCAATTCTTTTGCTTTGTTGATGGCTGTTAATGCATCGGGCGATGCCGCATAACCCAGGTCGTTGATGTTGGGTCCGTAGGCCAGTGCTTTTGCCCACTGGATCATGGCTGATGAAGGATCAAATTTTTCCGCTTTTTTAAACGAGGCCATCGCTTCAATAATATGAAAGCCATAATACATGTTGATGCCCTGGTTGAAATAAAACTGTGCACTGTCGTTTGCAGTTGTAATTGTCCATTTGTAAGAACCTGCTCCGGGAATGGGTGGAATATCTGCATCTTCCAATACACTCTTCAGCGCATTCCAATCGGGACTGCACAGGATGGCCCTGTTTTGTTTGTATTGTTTCAGTTGGGCAACCTGTTGTGTTGCCTGTTGTTGATGGATGAATTGTACAGCAAGTAAAGCCGTCATAAAAGCGGGGAAGGTGAGCAACAGCAGCTTGTATTTCATAACTGAATGTTTTGGAAGCAAAAGCTAAAAAGAATCAGGGAAAGATGCAAGCCATCAGGCAGATTGTTGCTGAAAACCGGTGCTGATTTTTAATTCTTCCATCACATTGAAAATAATGGGGCAGCGGTCGTAATGCATCATTACCGAAAACAACCGTTGTGTAAACTGTGGTAAATGCAGGGCCGGAAATTCACGGCATCCGGCAAAGCGTACTTCGTAAATGCTGCAGGCATTGTTGGATAAAAAATGACAAGGCATTTTGTTCATGATCATCAGTTCATGGCTTCCCTTCTCTACAAATTGTTCGTCAAATGCCGCACGTGTCATGTGCAAATGAGCAGATGCCCGGTCGGCTTCTTCAGCCGTTATGTTTACCATTAAACTTTTGCAGCAGTTGCCACAATCGGTGCAGTTGATCTGCGGTTGTATCATCGCATCCAGGCGTTGCACTTCTGCATCTACTTCTTCGCTGTTCCGTTCTTTCAGGAAGGAGACGAACTGCTGGTTTTCTTCTTCTTTTTCAACAGCCAGTTCAGCAATGGCAGGAAGGGATGTGCGTATGGTCAATGAAATGATTTGCGGTAAAGGTAAGAGAGAAGTCCGAAAGACTGTAAGACGGGAAGTCCGAAAGTCCGAAAGACGGGAAGTCAGAAGAGAGAAAGTCGGGAAGACGGAAAGACCGGAAGTTTGAAAGTTAAATGGGTGCATTAATGTGCGGACTAATTCTTTCTGACTTCCAGACTCTTTTCTTTCCGACTTTTCTTATATTCGAACTCCAACTGTAAAAAACATCAATATGGTATTGCTTGATATTTCTTCGTGGTGGCAGGGCATGGATTTTTTCTCGAAAATTTTCTGGGCCATTGCACTGTTGTTTTCCCTGTTATTTCTTATTCAGTTGATCGCATCTTTTGCAGGAGGCGATGGTGATGAAGCTTTTGGCGATGCTGATGAATATGTATCCGGCGATGATGGCATTGGTTACCAGTTTTTCACTATCCGTAACATGATTGCTTTTTTCACCTTCTTTGGATGGGCGGGTGTTGCCGGAATCAGCGGAGGACTCAACAAAGGACTTACAATTGTAATTGCTGTTGTTGCAGGTTCAGTGGTTGTATTATTGATGGCTTTCCTGTTTCGCAGCATGAGCAAGCTCAAACAAAGCGGTACCCTGCAGTTGAAAAATGCAATCGGCTTGGTTGCAGAAACCTATTTGTTTATTCCGGCCAGTCGTGGTGGTTTTGGGAAAGTGCACGTAAAAGTGCAGGGCTCCTTGCACGAACTGCAGGCCATCACCGATGATCCCGAACAAATTGCAACCGGTAAGCTGGTAAAAGTAACCGGCATCATCAACGACAGTGTGTTATTAGTTACATCATCTCTTTCCTGATCTGTTAAATAAACCTTTTTAATTATGGCTGAGTATTTTTTGCTATACGTAGCAGGCGCAATTCTCTTTTTATTTATTCTATTTTTCTCTTTAATCAAGCGGTACAAACGTTGTCCGTCTGATCGTATTCTTGTTGTATATGGTAAAGTGAGTAAAAATGCAGAAGGCTCGAGTACCGCAAAATGTATCCATGGGGGCGCAGCATTTATCATTCCAATATTTCAGGATTATTCATTTCTTGATCTCACACCTATTTCCATTGAAGTAAATCTTACCAGTGCATTGAGTAAGCAAAACATTCGTGTGGATGTGCCTTCCCGTTTCACTGTTGGTATTTCTACCGAACCAAGTGTGATGCAGAATGCAGCAGAACGTTTGCTGGGTATGCAACGTCCATCGGTACACGACCTGGCAAAAGATATTATTCTCGGACAAATGCGTTTGGTAGTGGCCATGATGGATATTGAAGAGATCAACAACAACCGTGATAAATTTTTGGCCAACATTGCCAGTAACGTAGAAGCCGAGCTGAACAAGATTGGTTTGAAAATGATCAACGTAAACGTAACCGATATCAAAGATGAAAGCGGTTATATTGATGCGTTAGGTAAAGAAGCCGCCGCCAAAGCCATCAACGAAGCAAAGATCCGTGTGGCCGAGCAGGAGCGTACCGGTGATATTGGTAAAACCACGGCTGAAAAAGAACGAGATATTAAAGTAGCCGAAACACAACGTGACAGAGACATTAATGTAGCCATGGCGGTGAAGGAAAAAGAAATCCAGATCGCCGGAGCCAATCGTGATGAAAATATCGGGAAAGCCGAAGCAGAACGTGATACCCGTGTAAAGATGGCTGAAGCAAATGCCATTGCGGTACAAGGCGAAAACTTATCGAAGATTGAAATTGCCAACTCCGAAGCCTTGCGTCGTGAGCGTGAAGCTGAAGCATTGAAACGTGCCATGGCAGCTGAAAAAGTACAGGCAGCGAAAGCATTGGAAGAAGCCTACCTGGCCGAAAAGAAATCGGAAGAAGCACGTGCCGAGCGTGACCGTGCTGCACAAAATGCAACCATCGTAGTAGCAGCCGATATTCAGAAACAAAAACTCATTATTGAAGCACAGGCAGCCGCTGAACAGTTGCGTGAAAAAGCAAAAGGTGAAGCCGATGCGATTTTTGCCAAGCTGGAAGCAGAAGCAAGAGGTGTGTATGAAATGCTTACCAAGCAGGCCGAAGGTTTGGAACGCATTGTGAAATCGGCAGGCAACGATCCGAAAGATGCAGTGCTGTTACTCATTGCTGATAAATTACCGGAGCTGGTGCGTTTGCAATCGGAAGCAATCAAGAATATCAAGATCGATAAAGTAACCGTGTGGGATGGCGGTAACGGACAAGGTGCTGATGGAAAAAGTTCTACGGCCAATTTCATGAGCGGCCTGTACAAATCGGTGCCACCGCTGAAAGATATTTTTGACATGGCGGGAATGGATTTACCAACCTATCTCGGTAAAGCAAAAGATGCAGGCAGCAATAGTGGAGTAACCGATGTGGAAGAGGTGAAAGAGAAAGAATAAAAAATAGGAGAGGGCTGCTGATAGGCAGCCCTCTTTTGGTTTTTGCAGCAATGTGATTGAGTGCAAGGATGTATGTAATGGTTGTAAATGATGTTATCTTTTTAAATGTTTTCTGGCGCAAGTGTTCCACCTCAGTGGATCACTTGATGCCAGGCAAACCTGCCCCGATTGTATCGGGGAATTTGGAAAACAAAATTTGCTAACTTGCTGTAAAGCGCAGCTATGTCTTCAAAGTATAAAGTTGCCGATAGTACAATCCCACATTTTGTAACCTTTTCTGTTGTTGGATGGGTTGATGTATTCAGTCGTGTACAGTACAAAGAAATTGTGGTGGAAAGTTTACGATATTGCACGCAGCACAAAGGGCTCACACTTCATGCATGGGTTATCATGACCAATCATCTGCATCTGATCATCAGTAGTAAAACAGCGAGGCTGGAAGATTTGGTGCGTGATATCAAGAAGTTTACCAGCAAACAGATCATTCATGCTATCCAGGAGAATCCGGAAGAAAGCAGGAAGGAATGGATGTTGAATTTATTTCGGTTTACAGGCAGTGGTAACAAGAACAATAAAGAATTTCAATTCTGGAAACAAGATTATCATCCTGTTGAATTGGCAACCAATGAAATGCTTGAGCAACGTTTACAGTATCTTCATGAAAACCCTGTCCGTTCGGGGTTAGTGTGGGAAGCATGGCATTACAAATACAGCAGTGCCATTGATTATTATACAAACGAAAAGGGTTTGCTGAAAATCGAGCGATGTTGAATTTGCTTTTGTGGAGGTGATGAACTGCAGGGCATTGAATTCCCCGATACAATCGGGGCAGAATTAACCGGCATCAAGTGATCCTGCGGAACACTTGCGCCAGGAAAGTTGTATTTTTATAGTTGAAAATTTATACAGAGAAACAATCTCATTCACATAGTAAACCCGGAACAATGAAATTTCTTTTTGGTTGCATTGCCGTATTGTCCTTTCACTTCAATTCCCTCGCACAAAGTATTTCTGCCAACGACAGTTTGAAAATTCGTGCCATCATTGATGATTGGGACAAAGGATGGATTATAAAAGATTATCTTCTTGCTACAAAAGGGTACAGTACTGATGCTCGTTTTACCAATGCTTTTGGTGATAAACGCAACGGACAGAAAGAGGTGGAAGCACTCTTAAAAGAAGTGTTTGCATTACCGTTTGTCATGTCGGGTAAAAGTGAAACTACCGAACATCGGTACCAGGTCATAAGCAATCAGTTGGTAATTGTTCATACTGCGGTTATCCGAAAAGGACAGCAAATGCCTGATGGCTCTGTTTTGCCAGATCGCATGACCACGCACATGCGGGTATTTCAGCAAGACCGCAATGGATGGGCAATTAAGGCGCACTTGATTTCAGATGCAAGAGATAAACAATCGCCAAAACATTAAATGAGCTTTTTTATAGAATGTCTCAAACCTGGCCAATCGAAATCGAAAACCTTGCTGATTTGCGGTGCCATCAAACCGTAAGAAAATTTGAGAACCAAAATTTGCTAACTTGCCTGAAAGCCTTTTCATGAGTTTAACGTATAACCTTTCTCACAACACGATCACCCGTTTTGTTTTTCAATTCTTTCTGTGTCTTTTGCTAACAACAACAGTCATTCATTGCAGATCTGCAACCCAACAGCCGTTCCAGCCAAAAGAAGTGTACAAGTCAGATCGCTTAGTCATAACACAAATTGCAGCGAATTCGTTTTTGCATGTATCGTTTTTGCAAACCAACGATTTCGGGAATGTACCCTGCAACGGGTTGGTTGTACGCAACGGAAACGAAACAATTGTATTTGATACACCCACGAACGATACCAGTGCAGCCGAACTCATCAGTTGGATCAACGATTCGTTGCAGTGCAAAATCAATGCAGTGGTACCCACCCATTTCCACGATGATTGTTTGGGCGGACTGCAGGCCTTTCATGCAAACAACATTCTATCGTATGCCAATGCAACAACCATTGAACTGGCAACAGCCAACAACTATACCGTACCGCAGCGTGGGTTTACAGATTCAATCGTATTAAACATCGGCAATGAAAAAGCCATCGTAACATTTTTTGGTGAAGGACATACAAAAGATAATGTGGTGGGTTATTTTGCATCGGATCATATTTTGTTCGGCGGTTGTTTGCTCAAAGAAGTGGATGCAACAAAAGGATATCTGGGCGATGCAAACATAGCAGCCTGGTCGGGCACAGTAGAAAAAATTAAACGGCATTATCCTGCTTTGCAATGGGTGGTGCCGGGGCATGGCTCTTATGGTAATACTTCATTGCTGGATTATACCATCCGTTTGTTTAAGGTGCAGTAACAATAGAAAAGGTAAAAAAAGAGCGGAACAATTGTTCCGCTCTTTTTTTTACGTAGTTTGATCGATTAATAGTCCACCTTCATTTCCACTCTTCTGTTCTGTGCCCGTCCTTTTTCTGTTTTATTATCGGCAATTGGTTGTGTATCGCCATAACCTTTGTAGGTGATGCGTTCTGCAGCAATGCCTTTGCTGATAAAATAATCAGCCACTGCTTTTGCCCGGCGTTCGCTCCACATCAGATTGCGTTCGGGCAAACCAACGTTGTCAGCATGCGCCTCAATATTTAATTTGAGCGATGGATTTTCTGTCAGCACCTTCACCACTTCATTCAACGAAGCAAATGATTTTTTCAGGATTACATCGCTGGCAAACTGGAAGAAAATATTCTTGGCTGCAAAGTCTATTTTCTGCTTGATCGCTTCTTTAATTTCAGGACAACCACCATTAGCTGTAGCACCTGCTTCGTTCGGACATTTATCATCTTTGTCAGCCACACCATCATTATCACTGTCAGGGCAGCCATTCAATGCTCCTTTTTCA
>CAYMSG010000052.1:0-13250 GCA_964392955.1 uncultured Chitinophagaceae bacterium
CAACTTTTTTTTCATGCAAAAACAAAAACGTTGTTTCACCAAAAACAAAATGCAACAAAAACAAAACCGCTGAAACAATTGCCAACAAAGCATTACAGCGTTTTGCTAAAAGAAGAAACCGTGTTGATCTGTTTTAAAAAAGAAGCATTACCCAAAAAAAACAAAACATATTTCATCCAAAAACAATAAAAATTCTATAGCCCTTTTCCACAGATAAAAATAAAATGTGCATAAAATATTTTTGAAAAATTTTTTATATCGGAAAAATTATTTTTAATATTGTGAAGGGAAAGAAATTTCCTGATACTTACTAACCCATCCATCATAAAAGCTCGGTGTCTTCCGGGCTTTTTAGTTTTCCATCGTTTCCGTTTCCCGGTTGGTTTCTTGAAACCAATTTTTACCTCCAAACAGCATTCAACATCTCGCCTCCGTTTTCGTTTTAAAAAACTGAAACCGCAAACCATCTGATGTTGCAATTCCTAATAAAATCAGTTGTTCCAACTGAAATTCTTTACATTGCTGAAAAATAAGCTATGCTTAAATCAATGACCGGTTTTGGAAGAACCGAAGAAGCTGCCGGCGATAAGACGTTCCTGGTTGAAATAAAATCACTCAACGGAAAACAGTTTGAGCTCAATTTAAAAATCACTCCTTTGTTAAAGCCATACGAGTTTGCGATCCGCACCATGTTGTCGGAACAATTGATGCGTGGCACTATCGATTGCAATATTCTCTTAAAACAAAACGGAGGCAACGGTGCCATTACCATCAACAAAGAAATGGCCAAGGCTTATTTTCAGCCGTTGAAAGAAGTGGCAGACGACTTAAATATTGGCTTAAGCGAATATGTGTTGGCAGCCATGCTGCGTTTGCCCGATGTAGTAGTACCCAACACCGAAATATTAAGTGAAGAGCAATACGGTCAGTTCAAACAAACACTTCAAAACGCCATTGATGCTATCAACAAACATCGCCTGCTGGAAGGTGTGGCGCTGGAAAAAGATCTCATTGAACGGATCAATAATATACTGGCCTACCAGGAAAAAATTTCCGAACTGGAACCGCTGCGTCAACATAAAATGAAAGAGGAGCTGCGTCGCAAAATGGAAGAACAGGTGGGCAAAGAAAATTACGATGCCAACCGGCTGGAGCAGGAGATGATTTATTACATTGAAAAGATCGACATTAGCGAAGAGCAGGTGCGCCTCCGCAATCACTGCGATTATTTCCTGAACATCCTGAAAGAGAATGACGATTCAAAAGGGAAAAAGCTGGGCTTTGTATTGCAGGAAATTGGTCGTGAAATAAACACAACCGGTGCTAAAGCCTACGATTCGGGTATCCAGAAACTGGTCGTATTAATGAAAGATGAACTCGAGAAAGCAAAGGAGCAGGTGTTGAATGTGCTGTAATTCAAAAACTCAGTTGTATAAGAAGATTTTTCGTTAGCACAGAAATTAGGGATTTGGATTTGGGGATTTGTGCCTTGTGTCTTTTTTCTTGTTCTTGATTTGTTTTCTTTGGAATTTGGTTGCCCGGCTATTTACATTTGTAAAAACATTCGCTTGAAAGCTTTGACCACACGTATACAGCACATCTTAGGTAGTTTTATACTGGCATCCCTGTTGTTCAGCAGTTGCACCACGATGGATGCGTTTGAAAAAAACGCTGAGATTCCCCAGCACCAATGGAGCTACAGTCTGCAACCGGAAATCAATTTTACCATTACCGATACTGTTTCGCCCTACGATGTATTTGTTACGCTGCGCCATACCGACGCTTATGCATATAAAAATATCTGGCTTTATATTTCCACCCGCCAACCGGGCGACAGTACTTTTCAAAAAGAACGCTTTGAACTTACCCTGCAAAATCAGAACGGCGAATGGATCGGTACCGGCATGAGCGATATCTGGGAAGTGCGTTATCCGCTGTTCAACGATTTACGTTTTACAAAACAGGGCACCTATACCATCCGGCTCCAGCAAACAATGCGGGACAATCCGTTGTTACACATCATGAACGCCGGTATACGTATTGAAAAAGCAAAACAGTAATGGCTTATACCAACAAAGTATATAGTTTCCGTAATTTCTCCTTCTGGTTCTGGATCCTTCTCATTTATGTAGTAGCTGCCCTGGTTTGGTGGTTTATTTCGCTGGAACGGCAAAGTGCTGATATGACGGCTTTAAAATTGGCTCAATTAAAACCCGACGATCCGCAATACAATTTGCTGCGGAACGAAGCCTTGCAGTTTCAGAAAAGACAATCAGCAAAATTTATTGGTGAAGGGGTGGCCTTTCTTGCATTGATTCTTGCGGGTGCGGTGTTTGTCTATCGTTCCATCCGCAAACAGATCGAAGTATCGGCCCTGCAACAGAATTTTATGATGGCTATTACGCATGAATTAAAAACACCCATCGCCACGACCCGTCTTAGTCTTGAAACGGTATTACGTCGCAAACTCGATGAAGTACAACAACAAAAACTGTTGCTGAGTGCACTCAGCGAAACCAACCGGCTGAATATTCTTACCAATAATATTCTCCTCGCTTCGCAAATGGAAGAAAAGAATTTTCAACGGGAGCATGAAGAAGTAAACCTCGCTGATGTGGTGGAAACAGTGGTAAGCGATTATAAGAACCGCTACCCGGGCCGGCGTATTGAAGCCAGTGCCGATAAAGACCTGTATATTGAAGGTGATGAACTGCTGATCCAGATCGCATTAAGCAACCTTATTGATAATGCCTTGAAATATGCACCCAAAGAAAGCCCGGTATATGTTGACTTGATGGACGATAATGATATTACCCAGATCAAAGTAAGTGATGAAGGCATGGGTGTACCCGATGAAGAGAAGCAAAAGATCTTCGAAAAATTTTACCGCAGCGGTAATGAAAACACACGTAAAGCAAAAGGAACAGGGCTTGGCTTGTACCTGACCCGCAAAATCATTACCGATCACAATGGTGACATATTTGTGATGAACAATACACCCCGTGGAAGTATTTTTGTAATTCAGTTTTAAACACTACATGTATGTCGGCCACCAATAAAGCATCGATTTTAATTGTGGAAGATGAAGAGCATTTACTCGATGCTTTGAAATTGAACCTGGAGCTGGAAGGTTATGAAGTAACAACAGCCGGTGATGGTGTAGCCGCTCTCAAAGCAGTGGAGAGTGAATATTTTGATCTCATCATCATGGATGTGATGATGCCGGAAATGGATGGCATCAGCGCTACAGAAAGCATCCGTATCCGTAAGAACGATGTGCCGATTTTGATGTTGAGTGCAAAAAACACGTCACACGACCGTGTGCTGGGTTTAAAGAAAGGAGCTGATGATTATCTTACCAAACCGTTTAACCTCGAAGAGTTACTGCTGCGTGTTGAAAAGCTGATCGAGAAAAATAAAAAGATCCAGGATAAAGACAGCATTGGTGAAAGCTACAGCTTCGGTAACAACCATATTGATTTTAAAGCACAGGAAGCCACCAACTTCAAAGGCGAAAAAATACAGCTGAGCAAAAAGGAGAGTATGCTGCTGCACCTGCTCATCGAAAACAAGAACGAAGTGGTAACCCGTGAAAAAATTCTGCAGGTGGTTTGGGGTTACAATGTGTATCCTACCACCCGCACCATCGACAACTTCATCCTCAACTTCCGCAAGTACTTTGAAGAAGACAGTCGTAACCCGATTTATTTCCACTCCGCAAGAGGGGTTGGGTATCGGTTTGTGGAGGGGGAGAGTTAATTTAAACGCCTGCTCCCGGAATCCTACAAAATAAGGTACTCTGAATTGCGTCGTCTGACCAACCGTGTTAAGCAGCAGATTCACTTAATCAGAATCAATCATCCTTCATTTACTATACAGACTTTTTGTAATAAAAGGAAGGCTGCCTATTTATTGCAGCCTTCTTGTAAATAAAATCCAGTTACATAATTTATTCAACTTTCAGAAACTGAGAGGTTGACTCGTGATTACTATTGTCTGTTATCCGCAATAGATAATTACCTGTAAGCGGAAATTCGGTCCGGCTGATTTTGTACGTACCGGCTGCAGGCACAAATACCTGTTTGCTAAATAAGCGTTGGCCAGTTACTGCAAAGGCTTCTACTGTATAGCTGTTGGACCTGGTATTGTTGAAACGAATAGTACTGAAACTCACAAGCGGGTTCGGGTACACCATTATCGCTTTCTCATCCAAAAGATTAAACCGCAGAATATTACTGTACGCAACCCGGCCGTCAGTGTACTGCAGCAACAGCCGGTACTGAAGTTTACCTACGGGTACATCCGGATCAGTAAAAAGAAGCTTTATCTGATTTCTGCTGTTGGACACTGTTGTTTTTCCGATACTGCTGAAGCGGCTTCCATTAACAGATCGTTCAATTACAAAACTGTTTACAGTAACTGCAGCAGGTTTATCCCAGTTTAACTGAATCGTATTCCCGCTTTGTTTTCCTTTCAATATAACCGTATTGCCTTCTAATAATTCAGAACAGGAAGCATCGAGATTGAATGAAGAAACACGAGTCAGGCAACCGCTGTTAACAGATGTTACACATACATAAACACCTGTATCAGTTGGTAACAAAAACGGAACGTTATAGGTTAAACCCGATCCAATTTGTGTACTGTCGGTTGCAGATGTTTTCCGATACCATGTATAAACAGCATTCGGAATTGAATCAACCGACAAGGTAACATTATTATAATAGCAATTGCCAGTGGCAGTAATAACCGTGTTCGCTAATGGAAGAATGCTCACATCATTGAGTGTTGCATTAAGGCAGGCATCCAATACACGTAAGCGAATGAGACTGTATGAAGTGCCGTTGTTGATATTAAACACAGGATCGGTTTGTACTGTACCAACCAATGATGGTGACGATGGTGTACTGCCGATTATTTCATAGGTAAATGGAGCTACTCCGTTTTGCACTGCTGCACCAATACTAAAACTGTTGTCGTTACACTGGTAGGCCGCAGACTGCTGCAGGTTGGGGAAAGCATAAGGCCGTACCTCTACTGTATCATACAACGAACGGTTACAACCCGAACTGGTATAGTTGTAACGAATAACATACACCGCCGGTTCCAGATCAGAAAACAACGATTGTGCAGGCGTATAAACAGAAGGAGATATAAGAACATCGGTCGAATTCTTTTTTACAATAGAAGTACTTAAAATACCGGAACTTAAACTGTGGTTTGCAACAATTTCCCCATATCCGCTTGGCCAGATACTCCCCGGGCATTTTTGCACTACCGACACATTACGTGTAAATGAACGAGACGCCGGATCTACTTCAACCGAATCAATATTTCCACATCCATCATTTCCAATAATTTTATAAACGAGGCCAGCAGGAAGGTCGGGCAATGAAACAACAAACGAACCGGAGCTTTGCGGGCCGGCCGTATGCGCCAACGATCCATCCGGATAATAAACAGAAATGCTGTAAGGTTGAGTTCCACCGCTAAATGTTGGACGTAGTTCAGTAACTCCAAGATCACAGGCAATTGTTACTGTTGCATTCAACGACATAGACGACGCTACATTTCTTGTAAAACACCGCACTATGGTAGTATCGTAACAGGAAGCATCATTTACGATCCGTATACAGTAGCTTCCGTAGGCGAGACCATTGAATATACCACTTGTGTTACACGCCAGTAAACTGTCATTACTGTCGTAGATACAATACTGCGGATTGGTTAAGCTACTTTGCCCCATTATCCTGGCCCGGAAATCGGAGCAGGTAAGATTGCTGATACTGACGGATGCATTTACAGAAGGTCTATTCGGAGTAACTGTAAAACACCGGTTAATCGTTGTATCATAACAGGCCGGATCATTAATTGTACGTATACAATAAGAGCCGTAGAGTAACCCATCAAATACCCCTGTGTTATTACAGGCCAGTAAACTATCGTTACTATCATAAATACAATACTGGGGATTGGTAAGATTGGTTTGCCCGGTAACAGTTGCCCGGAATGTAGAGCATGCCCTGTTTCCAATATTCACAGAACCCGCAACTGATGGAATCACAAAAGGAATATTAATACATCGTGTAATCGTGGTATCATAACAGCTTGAATCGTTTTGCATAATTACACAATACGAGCCGTATGGTAACCCATCAAAAATTCCGGTTGTATTACAGGTAACAAGTACATTATTGGCATCATAAATACAAAACTGCGGGTTGGTAAGATTGGTTTGTGCCGTAACTGTAGCACGGAATGTAGAACAGGTGTAATTACCTCCGTTAATTGTACCTATAGCAGGGGCGTTTTCAATCACATTAAAGCAACGGGTAAAAGTGGTATCGTAACAAAGGTCACGTATTTGAATACAGTACGATCCGTAAGGCAAGCTGTCGAACACACCAGTTGTATTACAGTTCAGCAGCACATTATTGGTATCATAAAGACAATATTCAGGGTTTGTAAGATTTTGCTGCCCTGTAACAGTTGCCCGGAAAAAATCGCAACTGCGGTTACCGATGTTTATAGTTGCATCCACCGTTGGGCGTACAGATACATCTGTCCACAAATAGTTTTTAATCAATCCGCAACGGTCTTTCATCACCAATTGTACCGTTCTGTTTGTACCTAATAAAAAACGAAAACTTCGTTCGCTAACCCATACAGTGTCACCAGCTGATCGTACGTAACCATATTCAAAGCCGTCAAACGCTGCTGAAGGCGGTATATTGGTATTCCCTAAATTGTCTGACAGGTTTATTACCGCCTCACCACTATCGCATGAGATACGTGTAACTGTGTATGAAGGTGCATACCAATCGTAATTGTATATACTGATTTGCCGTGTTTGAATACCGCCACAACTGTCACTCAATTGAACAAAATAATCACCAGGTATAAGGTTGGTAAAAATTCCTGTGCTGTTGGTTGTGCCTACAGCACTTGCAGACGGCGCCACGATGCTATAGCTAAATGGCTCCAGCCCATTGATCAGGTTACTGGCTGTAATGGTACCATCATTGCTGTTGAAACAGGTAAGATTGGTTTTCTGCAAGGTAAATGAAGGATCCTGGTAAGTACCGGGTATCACAACAGCATTGATTTCTTTACTGCAACCCGAAATTACATCCTGTACAAAAATTTTATAGGTACCTGGAGGCAAGCCACTTATTGTATTACTGGATGTGAACGAAGTGTTTACTGTACCCTCTACCCTGTAATTGTAATTGCCGGAACCTCCATTTGCAGAAATCGTAACGCTGCCGGTAGCAGTACAACGGGATTCGAATGTTGTATAGTTTGCTTCCAGAGTATTACAATCGTAAAATGGTTGTGCGTGTATAAAAACAGGTGAACAAAACAGAATACAATAAAAAACAACTGTGTAAAGGTTTGTTTTCATCGGCAAATAGTTTTCGTTGGATAATGGATTCGAGCCGGACAATAAAAGTAAGCCACTATAGAAAAGCAAACAAGACGTTCGGAAAGATTATTGAAAAAGTAGAAAGGAATACCCATATTGGTAGGCTATATTCCTGAAAGCCAATACATAAAATACCTTAAACCTCTTTTTGGCGAAATTTACCTGTAAAATAACGGTGCCTGGCTGTTGAAATTACGGTTAGAGGCTGAGATAATTTCGTATCAACAGAGCTGTAAACCATAACCAATCATTACTTACTACTATTTACTATTTTTATTTTTTATGACCAGACATACTGACTTCCAGCCTTATCCATTTTGCTATCTTTAGCACATAAGCAGAATGAATTAAAAAATGGCAAATCTTTTTTTAGAATTATTTAGCGACCGAATCAAAGGCTTTTGGGACTTAGATGAAATGGGAAGCGAAGCTTTACTTAAGGATATTCTTCAACATGCGAATGCCAATCCACAAAAATTCAGGCAAGACATTGAGCCCGTTTTGTTTGATGAGGAGTTAGAGCCGTTGCCAATTATTTTAGAAGCCCTTTCCAAAGACACTGACACATGGGGACAATTTTATGTTGACATCTTGCATAAAATAGTTGAGGAAGCTCAGAATTATAGCGATCCAAGTGGGATATTATTCAATCTCTTAGAGTTTACATACATTGAAAATGATCACCGGCCATTTGTACAAAAGATTGTTGACCGGATTTACAAAGAAACTGATTCAGAAAACCTTTCAATAAAGCTGGCAGCGGTATCAACCTTACCACCCTATTTAAAAAACACCTCCATAAAGAATCGCTCCTTAATCCTTGCATCCCTGCAACAGAAACTACAGGATCAGAATTGGAAAGTGCGATATGTGAGCTTTAAGGCTCTTGAGTATGAAAACCTCCTTCCTGCAGGAAGCAAATTATCCATAGCAGATAAAATCAGAACCGTTATTTTTGGGCGCCCCCCAGTCATTTAGTTAATTACGAAAATTTTAAGTCGCTGTTGGAATATTATCAAAAAACGCCGAGGTTACATCTCCAGACCAACCGCAGAAATAATAACAAATCAAACACAGCTAAATGCGTGTGTCGTTGGTGAAAACACCGAACGACGGGAGCCGGTGTACATTTCCTATCTTTAAAATGGCATTGAATAAACCAGTAACAAAATTGTGATAGGCACTAAATGAAAGAATGTTACCAAATAAAAACATCAAAAGAATTAGTGGAGTATCTAAAAAAGCAAGGTCGAGATGCTTTTCATGATTGGGACTACCAACTCAAAACAAATAATGGCTTTGTTCATGAGTTAAAAAATGGTCAAATTGCCTTCTTTGACAATCGGTTTAAACACAAAGCAATTTTATTTGAAACAAAAAAATGTTTTGATGATGCATTAAATTCCGAGCAGTTTCCTATTGAGAATCCTAATAAAGAGCCGTTTGAGATAGAGGGAAAAAGAATGCTTACCTTTCATTTACAATCGGAATATTATAGACAATATTTAAATAATGTTTTAAAATTTGATTATCCCACAATCACTAAAGATTCCGCTCAAGCATACTTAAAAAAAGTAATCGGTCGCTCCATTAAAGGAGTAACAAAGCCTACAGATGTCGTTGCATTAATTTCTGTAATTGGGGAGCTGGTGAAACAAGAAACAAATGGGAAGTGGTTTTTACAGAAACGATACGGGTTATACAATCCCATCTACGAACCTAATATAATTACAAAAGCAGGCAACATATTTTGGATTAGCAGCAGAGTTTTTGGTTCTATCAAATGGAGGACTTCCTCGCTTGAACATATTTTTATTGATGTACATTCCCCGATGATAGAACCTACAAAATGGCGAAAGTATTCAAAAGGAAAAGATAATTTAATTATTTTAGGGTGAACGATAAGCTTACGCTATTTTATGAATTCAACAGCGTTCGCTTGATTTTAGTAAAGAACTTACTTCATCTCCCCCGCAAACTTCCAACCCGTTACATGATTTTCCTTTAACGGTTGATTGATCAACACGGCACGTACCATTTCAATCGGCATACTGTTCTCCTGTAATATGCGGTCGTGAAAAACCTTGTTCGTCATTTTGCCACTGCCCATCAGTTCTTTGTGCAATGCTTTAAACTGTAATCCACCCAGCATATAACTTACCTGGTACAACGGTCCGTAAGTGCTTGCAAAAGAACGACGGACTTCTGCTTCTGCATTAGCCGGTTCGTGCCCCACACGATCCACTAAAAAATCAATGCACTGTTTCGGTGTCCATTTATTTGTATGATAGTTGATCGAAAAAATAATGCGTGCACAACGGTGCATGCGCCAGAACAACATGCCGATCTTATCTTCCGGAGTTGTTGCAAAATTATTATCCCACAACAGCATCTCCCACCAAAGCGCCCAACCTTCACCCCAGAAAGAAGTGCGGAACGGACTACGATACGGTTTATACCGGCTGTTCATGTAGTACTGCAGGTTATGGCCGGGAATCAATTCATGATGCACCACCGCTCTGGAGAAATGACGGTTATTGCCACGCAGCGTCATCATCCGGTCGGCTTCATTCATATCTTCCGTCGGGTAGGCGATCAATATCTGTGCACCACCTAAAAAGAACGGTGCAAATTTTTGTTCAGCAGGTGTAAGCATCCGCATGCTCCATCCTTCTTTCGCCATTTCAGGAATGGTGACCAATTGTCGTTGTTCAATAAACTGAATCGCTTCTTCTGCCAGAAATTTTGCCAGCTCCGGTTGCTTGCCGATCTCCACATAATTTGTTTTCACTTTTTCCAATGCCGCTTTCCAGTTATTACCAAAGCCCATTTGCTGCGATGCTTTCAGCATTTCTTTATCGCACCAGGCAAACTCCTGCATGGCAATAGCCTGTATCTGTTCGGGTGTGTACGGGATCATTTCATATTGCAGATCACGGATGAGTGCTTCTCTGCCAATGGGATTGCCGATGATGCCGCTGCCATCATCTTTCTGTTGTACCGCTATTGCTTTTTTCTTTAACCACGCAATGTAGCTGCCGAGTGTAGTATCCGCTTCGAGATAAGATGGTTTTGCATCACGGGTCAACTGCGGATCGTATCCATCATAAAATTTAAATGCTTCGTTGAACGCCCTGCGCAGATCGCTTACTGTTACAGAAGCCTGTTGAAATTGCTGAGCAGATAATGCAGCATCTGTTTCCAGTTGTTGCATTGTTTGCAGCACTTCTTCTTTCAGCTGCACAAAAGATTGCGCCACTTCTTTACCGGGTTGCTGCTGACCTACTCTTCGTTTTGCTTCAAACGAAGTGATGTGTTTAGCAAAGGGAATAGCCGGCAACAATGATGTGTATTGCTGTTCGTCGTTCAACAGTTGCGATTGCTCTTTTTGAATATTCCGTTTCAACAGCAGATAATCAACCTTATCGCTGGTTGTATAGGTAGAAAAAGGTTGCTTTTTTAAACGGTCCAGCCAATCGGTATAAAACCGTTTCATACGATTGAAATATTCCGGCGAATGTTTAATCACATATTTTCGTTGCAGCATCTGCGCATCGGCATTGTATTGATTGATGAAACCATATAGTTTGCCGGCATCACCGGTTTGTGCCGGGAGTGAATGACCAGTGAACAGGAAAACAAGAAACAGAACTGTACAACGTAACATAGCAGTTGATTTTGGTTGAAGAAACAGTAACACAATGTAGCAAACCCTTTTTGCAAACCGGTACCAATTTGATGAATGGATCTGCCGATCCAAAAAATTCCCTGTGCTGAAACAGCAATTTGCAGCAAGTTCTTATTACATTCATACCATGTCTTCGTCAGCTCATATTCCGTTGCAAACACTTCCGCTGATTCCAAAGCTGGATGCATTACTGATCGATGTATTACAGTCGCTGACCCCTGCCGAGTGGGATGCACAAACAGTTGCCAAACGCTGGAACGTAAAAGATGTGGCGGCTCACTTGCTTGATACAACGCTGCGTGGTATTTCTACTTCACGGGACGGTTATTTTGGTGAGAAAGCAGAGAATATTCATTCATACTCCGACCTTGTTTCGTTTTTAAACGAACTGAATATGAGCTGGACCAATGCCGCCAAACGCATCAGTCCGCAATTGTTGATCACCTTGCTTGAACAAAACTGCAAGGCGTATTACGCACATCTGCAAACACTCGATCCATTTGCACCCGCCATTTTTTCTGTAGCATGGGCCGGAGAGGAAACATCCCCCAACTGGTTTCATATTGCACGTGAATACACAGAGAAATTTA
The DNA here is from genome assembly GCA_964392955.1 of uncultured Chitinophagaceae bacterium. Lineage (GTDB taxonomy): Bacteria > Bacteroidota > Bacteroidia > Chitinophagales > Chitinophagaceae > Lacibacter. The sequence goes on from CAYMSG010000052.1 coordinate 11,705, forward strand.
TTCACCAGCAACAGATTCGTGATGCAGTTGGCAAACAGGCATTATTTACAAAAGAATTATTCTATCCCTTCATTAATACATTCATGTATGCACTGCCGCATACCTATCGTACCGTTGATGCTGCAGAAGGCAGTACAGTACGTGTGATTGTTACAACGGATATTGGAGGCGAATGGATCATCTGTAAACAGCAAACCGGCTGGCAATTGATCACTGAGCTTCCTGATGCAGCTTCGGCAACGGTGCATGTTTCACCTGATGTGGCGTGGAAATTATTTTCAAAAAGTTTGAAACCAGATGAAGCGTTGCCACATGTACAACTGGAAGGCGATGTTGCATTGGGAACAACTGCATTGCAGATGGTTTCAGTAATGGCCTGATGTTGTATTGCTGTTACAATAATTGCTGATCAATTTGATGCAGTAAGGATGCAGCTTCATTGTACAATAGTTCCCGGTTATCAGTAAGTTCAACAGGGCTGTACAGTGCCAGTTCGCAAGCCTGCGCAATTTGCCGGTATTGATCTGCCAGTACAGTCCAATTTTTTTGTTCTAATAAATCGATCAATGCGGCATTACTTACCTTGGCAGAAGAAATATTGAACCGTTCTATTAAACATTCGTTTACGCTCTGTAACAACAATGAATAAAACTGTTTGGGGTCAAGACCATCCCGTACATAAGCGGCCGGTTGCAGATAAGCCTCTATTGTTTTTTTGGGTTGAATTTCTTCTTCCGGTAGTTGTGCCGCAATGGTTCGCTGTTCTGCTCTTTTTTCTTTTTTGTGCTGCAGAAAAAAGATACCACCGATCAGTACCAGCAATCCACTGCCAACGCCTGCCACCCATACCCAACGTGCTGTACCTTCTTCAACAATGGGAACATCCTGAAATACCGGCACTTTTCGCTTAACCGCTGCCGTTACATTTAATCTCAAACTGTCACTTGCAAGTGTATGATAGGTTTTTGTTTGTTCATCGAAATACGAAAACCGGATGGATGGAAGATTGAATAATCCTGTTTTTGAAACGGAGAAAGGAATATCGAATGTTTTGCTGCCGCTGATGGGTGATGAGTTTTTATCGATCTGTTCGGTCAGTTTTGCATCAAACGAATCTACACCCGCCGGCCAGTTTACCATTGGCACAGTGATCATGGGTAAATTTCCTTTTCCTTTGATGGTAATACGTAATGTGGCATTATCGTTGGCGGCAATGGATTCATTCAACAACCTGGCTTCAAACCTGAACTGGCCCACTGCTCCATTAAATGTTTCGGGTTTGTTTTTCTCAGGCAGTTCCAGCACATTTACTTTGAGTGAATCGCTTCGCAGAACAATCCGTTCTTCTACAATATCGCCCCGCTCTATTTCAGCATCCTTCATTTTTTCCATCACAGCATCGAGCCAACTGCCGGTTTCTTTTGTGCTGCGTGTGCGAGCCCTGATCAACCGTACCAGGTTCTCTACTTCTACCGGCTCAATGGTTAACTGTCCCGATTGTAGCGGATACAATTGCACTTTGCGGATGAGGTAACAATTGTACAAT
>CAYMSG010000053.1:0-13104 GCA_964392955.1 uncultured Chitinophagaceae bacterium
CTTCAAGAATATCCTGTGCGGTCATAGTAGCACCCAGGCCACATGCAACATAAAATGCATGCTCTGGTTTTGCACCGGCCAATGCGCCTTGCCGCCATAATACGGTGAGGTAATTGGAGATCATGGCTTTTACTTTTGTCCATGTGTTTGCATCGTTGGGTTCAAACACAAACTGCTCGGTTGCTTTCTTTACACTTTCTTCAACCATGTTAAACAACCTGCGTACCGACACATAACGCCATTCATTATCATTACCGGCCAATGTTCTTGCACCATATACCAATGTTCCTTTACCGGTGAATGCACGGATAGCATTGATGGATTTCCCTGCTGTTACATCAATATTCAATGCATCTAACTGCCCTGCATTAAACGTTGTTGCTGGCCCGATGATTCCACTGATGCTGACATTTGCCGGCGCTTTCCACACACCACGAGTACGATCAACAAATGCATAGATACCTGTTACAGATCCTGAAGCAGGCAGAATTGTTTTGGTGTTTTGAATACCATCGAGTATGGCTTTATAAGCAGGAAAAATAATGGCTAAGCCTTTATCTGCTTCCAGTTCTGTCTGCGCTGCAGTTTTTACAATAGCGCTGGAGAAATAACTATTGATGAAATTGAACTCTGTTCGCAACAAAGGAATAATACTTCTGATCATTGCTGCATCATCGGCACCACTCATTACATTTAATGAACCGGGAGGAGCACTGAAGATGGTTGTCCAGTTTGCATGCGATGGAGATGAAATAGAATGTTGCACCGTGTATGCAGCTGTTAACTCTGCATCGGCTTCTACTTCATAGCTGATGATCTTTGAATAAGAAGCAACCAGTGAAGAGATGGTTGTTTCAAAACCGGGTTTGAGGTTAGCACTTACAGCATCACTTGTACCGCCTGCAAGCTTATCTGCTTCACGTGCAATATCAAAAAGAAAATCCATTACTGCTTCCAGGTTTGCAGGGTTAGGTGTGCCTGACAATGCATTTTCCAACACAGTATATCGTGCTGCTATTGTTGCAGATGCACCCCTCAATGCAGTTACAGATGCATTTACTTTTCCATTATCAACAATAAGTGCTTCCACTTTTGCGATCTGATCCGTTACAGCAGTTGCCGTTCCTGCGCCAAGCTGTGTAAGTGTAACATTCACACCTTCACGTTGAAAACGATTGGGGAATGAACTGTTGTTCATAAAATCGCTGTACTTGATCTGTCGGGGAAGAATTACTTCAAGCCATGGTGTGTACACCGCTCCATACTTGAGATTGTTGATGCCGATATTACTGCGGAAAGCATCGCCTTTGTAATCATTATTCTTTACATCCATCACTACAAACCTGTCTTTCAGGTTTTCGCATTGCATCAATGCTTCCTGGTACACTTCGTAATAATCATTACCACTGGTGAGTAATGAATTATCGGGGAAGATGAGTAAGGTTGGTTCATCTACTTTTTCAATTACTTTTAACCCCTTTCCATCATCCAAAAAATCGTTCTTTGATTTTGGATCGGTGTACAATCCAACCGAAACAATATAACAATCACCGCCACCATTTTTAAAAAACATCCGCAGCGAATCGTACATAAACAACGACTGGCTGATGTTGGCCGATTTAAAATTATTCAAGGCATCAACAGCTACGTTTGCTATTGCCAAAGATGGTGCTCCGCCAAAATAAGTTTCGTAATCAAGCAGGCTGCTGATCTTTACTGCTTTGTTTTTCAAATCGCCGGGACCATACTCATCTGCTCTTGCCGTGTAACCGATAAAAGCGGGAATTGCGGTTTCAACCTGTGCTATGGAAGGAGGAAATTTTGGAACCTCTTCTATATACACGCCTGGAGTTTTTACTGTTAATGCCATAGTTGACAATGTTTAGAATGATGATTAATGATTTAAATAAACTGATGAACAATTATATACATCACTGCCCTGCTGCAACTGGCTGAGCCATGCTGCTGTTGCATTGGGTAATGGACTGATGTTTCCGTGTATTGCTGATGTGAACGATAATGTTTTGATGGGCACTTCGCTTAATGGAAATGGTGCCGTGCTGATGAACTCCAGTTGATTGACTGCATTTGAAAAACTGAGTGCTGCATCTGTATCCTGCACTGATGTAACATCGTTTGTCTTGGCGATGTATTTGATCAACACAGATCGGTTGCAGAACCGAAGGCTGAACATGCGGTTAACGGCTTTGCCATTATCCAGCAATGAAAATGCAGGAGCAACACCAACTTTGTTGTAAAGCTCAACAACAGCAACGGGTGCTTCAACCATGCCAGCATCTTTCACCACAATAAAAGATGATTCGCCATTTACTTCAATACGATACTTACCGGCATCTAACCCTTGCAAACTCACATCAACAGCGGTTCTTATTGTTTCAAATTTTTGAATAACTACTGCCTTTGCTTCTTTACGAAACAACCCTGTTTGTTCATCAATTGCATAATGCCTGATCACAAATTCTTTTGCAGGTACGGCAACTGTATACGAATAAATTGCGCTGTGTACAGCTGCCATATCCTGCTCTGCTACAAACTGCCTCTTAAGCCTCTTTCGCCAAAACGATGGATTGTTTATTAAGATTCCATTCGTTGTTGTTTTTAAACACTCATAGATGTCTGTACCATCGGTTACCAAACGACCGGGTTTATAAATAGTTGCTGCTACATGTATTGATATTCGTTTTGATAGATACAACCTGTTGATGGTACCTGATGGAAGCAACGGTTCAGTGAATGCATTGTTTGAAAAATTCGATAACCAGTTTGTTTCTGCTTTCGATGGTTTAAAATTTGATTGGGTGATATTATCGAACAAACCATTTTCCGCTATGATATAAAACACAAGTCGCAGATCATCGGGCCATTGTTTTACCGGTTCGCCAGCTATATCCGTTTTCACTGCAACAATCAGTTGATGATCGAATTGCTTCCACTTCATATCATAGTTGCGGAATAACTTTTCTGTTGCTGCCGATGGTTTGATCAACAGGTTCTTTGCTTTTGCCTCACGATAATAATCATGCAGCATCTCAACTCTGAATACTATTTTATAACTGCTGTTCATATTACCGCTGGCGTTTTGTCTTTAGCTGTAGTTTCGATTTCAAGAATAATTCCGCCACCATTCTGTACAAACCTGTCATCAATTACTACCTGGCGTATTTTGTATAATACTGATGGCAAATATTTTCCACCAAGACTTGCCCACAAATGATTCACCTGTTCAAAATTGAGTGTAACCAATTCGCTGCTGATCTGCTGAACAGGTTGCATGGTATCGGTAAATAATCCCGGGCTGTTTTGGGGTGTAAAAATGTTTTTATGCTGAAAAAACTGCATTACATAAGACAGATACAATAAGGCGTCATCCGAATAATCACGGTTAACAGAAAACAGCACATATAAATTCACAAGTACCGGTGGATTTTTATACTCCACGCCCGTTCCTGTAAGTGACGGGAAACTATTGGATGGATGTTTACTGATGCGATCCTCTTCAATATTTACCAGCGACATCACGATCTTGGATGTAACTGCACTCAGTTCATCTGCCTTAGCAATATTGGCCGCTACCACAATACCCGAAGGAGTTGCAGCACCGTTCCGGAGCATAATAAACCTGTTCAGCTCTTCTGTAAAGAACCGAAATACATGCTGTATCAAGTTTCTAACATTTAAAAGTTAAAGACTCTTGTTTACAACGGATGGGGTAATCGTGTTTAAGTAGGGAAGATTAAATGAACGTTTTGCAGTAGCAGATTTTCACAGCAATGATTCGGATACGAATATTGACAGTTTTTTAATCAATGTCAATACCACAAAAAGGTATTTTTTTCAAACCCATAAACTGATCTGAAAAAAAGAGATTTTTTTTCAGCAATTATTTTGCTGAAACGCAGTCCTGTGTTCGATTTGAAACGAATCAGCAGTTTCATAAAACTATCCTGTTATCTTTTTGTTAGCCTGGAAAAAAACGAAAAAAGGAATATTATACAGGAATCTTTCAGATGAATTCAGTAAAATTACTAAATCAAAAAACAGCCGGTTTTGGATTCAGATATTAACACTTCAGTTATGAGAAAGCGCTGCAACAACCATCTGTTTATAAAATATATCAAACCCTCACTTCCTGAAGTGGAGATAAAAAGAAATGAATTAAATGAACTTGCAGTTTGGCACTAAAGTGAAAGCAACTCTTCCTGCAAACGTCCCTTTGCATCAAATACCAATAATTTTTTATTGAGCATTGATTTCTGAACGATGATACGGTATTCGTTTGCTTCAGCTCGTGGTTTGCTGATGATGATGGCATCTTTTACTGCCCAGTCTTTGTACTTCGACTTTTTAAAATTCTCCTGAACAGTTGTGGGAAGGGAGTCGATCGACACTTTTTCTTCTGTACTCACCCAATCAGCTTTCGGTGTATAGTTGGCTTTGAGTTTTTTATCGCCCAAGGTAAATTGCACGGCATGATTATCGATCCCTCCGCTCCACTTCGCATCTTTAGCATCTGGGAATTGTTTTTCGAATGTTTGCTTTACAAGATCAGGTACTTGAAATAATTGTGCATTTGTAATAACTGCAGCTGCAACAAGAAATATGGAAAGGATAAAAAGACGTTTCATCATAAAGACTTTATGAATCGAAGATAAAACTCTTTGCGTTGAAGAATTGTTAATGAGTAGTTGCAAAAATGATCTGGCTATTCTTTACCTGCAACAACAATCACAATCTCGCCTTTGATTGCTTTCGCTGCAAAGTGGTCGTGTACTTCTTTTAATGTACCACGTTTGTTTTCTTCGAACTTTTTGGTGAGTTCCCGGCTTACACAACACAAGCGGTCTTCGCCAAAGTATTGCATAAAATCGGTGAGTGTTTTCAATAAACGGAAAGGCGACTCATAAAAGATCATGGTGCGTTCTTCCTCTGCCAACTGTTTCAATGCAGTCATACGTCCTTTTTTTTGTGGAAGAAATCCTTCAAAGGTAAAACGTGTTGCAGGCAATCCGCTGTTGACCAATGCGGGAACAAAAGCGGTAGCACCGGGAAGTGTTTCCACAACAATATCATTCTTGACACATTCACGTACCAATAAAAATGCAGGGTCGCTGATGCCAGGAGTGCCTGCATCTGTAAGTAAGGCCATTTTCTTTCCCTCTTTCAACTGATCAACGAGGTGCTGCACAATTTTATGTTCATTGTGCTGATGGTAGGGAGAAATCGGTTTTTGTATGTTGTAATGATTCAGCAGCACCCCGCTTGTACGTGTATCTTCTGCAAGAATAAGGTCGGCATCCTGCAATACTTCCAATGCACGAAGCGTAATATCCTTGAGATTACCGATGGGGGTTGGAACAATAATCAACATAATTTGAAAATTTGAGAATGAATGAATTTGAAAATGAAAACCGAAGCTGACTCAATTCTCAAATTTTCAAATCTTCAAATTGACTAATTAACGGAAATTTCGTACTGCTCCATTACCGGATTGGCCAGGAGTTTTTTGGCTGCTTCTTCAGCAATTGCTTTTGCTTCATCGGCTGTAGCTGCATCGATCTGCATGCTGATGTTTTTTCCAATGCGTACATCAGCTACACCTGTTAAACCCAAATTGCTTAACCCACCCATTACGGCTTTTCCTTGCGGATCCAATAGATCTTTGAGCGGCATTACTTTCACCTGAACTGTGTACGTCATTGTTGTATAATTAAATTATGAGATTTGTTTACGAAGCAGCAAAGATAAAGCAACGTAGGCTAAATAAATAAGCGGAATAGCTGCCCATTGAAAAACAACACCCAGAACAATTGCCAATACCGCCAATATAATTTTGGGCTGATTTCCTTTGATACTGTAATCTTTAAACTTGAGACTCATGATCGGGATATCTGACACCATCAGGTAACTGATGAGCAGGGTAATGCCGTACAATACCCAGCGATTCACTACAACCGATGCAAGGTCCCATGAATCGTACCATACCACCAATGGCAATGCTGCCACTACAAACCCCGTGATGGGCGTGGGCACACCTCGAAAAGAAGTCGTTTGACGCTCATCGATATTAAATTTGGCCAACCGCCATGCTGCACAACAGGCAATCAGTAACGCAGGTAACAACAGCAAAATCGAGGTATCCAATGCTGATTCTTCTTTCAGATAACTCATGCGCAGCAATTGATACATGATCATGGCCGGTGCAACGCCGAAGGTGACCACATCACTTAGTGAATCGAGTTGCTTGCCCATTTCGGAAGAGGCCTTCATTAACCTTGCTAAAAATCCATCGAGGAAATCAACCAGCCCAGCAGCAAAAATAAAAAACGAAGCATACATGATTTTCTCCGGCAGATTGATGATGAGATTACCCTGATCAACAGTGGTAATGGTTTCACCCGGCTGCAGAATAAGAATAATTGCAATGCAACCAAATACGAGGTTGAGTAATGTGAAGAGGTTTGGGATTTGTTTCATATAGTAGTCCACAGTCGATGGTCGATAGACCACAGACGAGCGTTTATGTTTTAATCGTTTAATGAATTAAATAGTCCACGGTCAACAGTCGACAGACCACAGACGAGCGTTTATGTTTTAATCATTTAATGAATTTATAAGAGCCTGAATCATTTTTACTAAGGTTTCGACCAGTTCATACAATTTAGTAAACAGTTCATCGGTTATATATCCTCGTCGCTTTGCCAGATACAAACACCCCACGACTTCCAACGCAGATCGGTTTGCAATGGAAAGAAACCGCTTAAACTCTGCATTCGATAAACCCGTTGAGCCTTCTACTATATTTAATGATACCGAATTGCCCGCTCTCCTCATTTGACTGGACAAAGAATACAGTTCATAAGCAGGGAAACTCATGACCAACGAATCAATTTCATCAGCCAGCTCCAATGAAAAATGCCAAACCTTCAGATTTTCAAACTTAAATGCCATGTATACTCAATGAAGTAAAAATATCAAACTCTTCTGTGGTCTATCGACTATTGACCATCGACTTCTTCACCGCTTCATCAACGCTTCAATATCTTCAACAGTTATTGGAATATTCTGCATCAGATCTTTATTTCCATTGCGGGTGATCCAGAAATTATTTTCAATACGCACGCCCATCTGTTCCTCTTCAATATAAATACCAGGCTCTATGGTAAACACCATTCCTGCTTTTACAGGTTCAGTTTTTGTACCTAGATCGTGTACATCAATACCAAGGTGATGAGATATCCCATGGTACAGATATTTCCGATACGCCCTGTTCTCTGCATCTTCATTTTTCACATCGCTCTTTTTCAATAAACCGATCTTTAAGAATTGTTGTGTTGCTTCCTCGCCTACTTTATTGGTATAATCAACAATGCTGATACCCGGCTTTAAAATACTTTTTGCATAATTGTGCAAATGCAAACAGGCATTGTACACCGTTTTTTGCCGGCGGGTAAACTTACCATTTACCGGAACGGTGCGTGTAAGATCGGCACAATAGCCACCGTACTCTGCACCAAAATCCATCAGGATCAATTCTCCATCTTTACATTCCTGGTTGTTGCTTACATAATGCAATGTTCTTGCTCTGTCGCCACTGGCAATAATACTTCCATATGCCGGACCGGTTGAGCCCTGCGATAAAAATGAATGATAAATTTCTGCTTCAATTTCATTTTCCAATACCCCCGGTTTAATGAATTTCAACAATCTGCGAAATGTAACATCGGTTATGTCCATTGCCTTCTGCATCAACTCAATTTCATCGGCAGTTTTAATGGCACGCAGCTCTCTCATGATTTTTGCGGCACGCTGAAAGTTGTGTAGTGGATACTTCGCTTTCATCTCATCAATAAACCGGTAGTCACGGCTACGGATATGCGAAGCCTTGCGATCGTTTTCGTTACTGCTTAAATAAATCGAATCGGCCAAATGCACCCAAGTTTGCAACAATCCTTCAATACTATCTAACCAAACAATGGTTTGAATACCTGAAATTTCCCTGGCTTCATTTGCACGCAAACGCTTACCATCCCATTTTTCCTTCAGTTCATTGGGGCGAACTAATACCAACACTTCCCTGTATTTTGGATCGGGATTGTTTGGAAACAGAATCACCATACTGTCTTCCTGCATCACACCGGTAAGCCAAAACAGATCGCTGTTTTGTTTGTAGGCATGTAATGCATCGCCATTCATCGGCCACTCATCGTTGCTTACAAATACGGCAATTGAGTTTGGCTGCATAGCTTTGGTAAAACGTTCCCGGTTTTTACTGAACAAGGCGGGCTTAACGGGCTGAAATTTCATATCACAAGTAATTAGAGCTGCAAAATAAGTGAATGCAGGGGGCTGCCCAATTCTGCCATCAAATAATCCACAGAAAGTTAAAAACTAACAGATGTTTGCAGAAAATTTCTAAAGCATCTACTTTCGCTTGCAATACTTTCAATTAACGGCAAAAAAACTATCCGATTTTTGAAAAATAATAAACAAAATACACGATTTACTGGAGAATATTTAACCGCAACCGTTTGTGGAATTTTTTCAGTTCTTGTTAAGCCTTTACTTTTGGCAAAGTCAAATTAATTCAACGATTGCTATGTCCATACCAAGTGTATTTTTCCCTGAGCATAAATTGATCAAGCTCGGATTGAAACTGTCGGCCAACATCCATTACCAGCTGAGCGCTGATGAATTGTGTGAACAAACGATCAACCGCCGACAAGGTGTTTATAATAACAGCGGTGCACTTTGCATCAACACAGGTGAGTTTACCGGACGATCTCCAAAAGATAAGTTTATAGTATTGGATGAAATTACCAAAGACACTGTGCATTGGAACGATTTCAACCAACCCATTGATGAGCGGTACTTTCATATGCTCTATAAAAAGATGATGGATCACCTTGGCACAAAGGATGAGATTTGGGTGAGAGATGCGTATGCCTGTGCCGATCCTGCTTATCGTTTAAACTTTCGTGTGGTAAACGAAAATGCATGGAGTAATTTATTTGCACATAATTTATTTCTACGGCCGACAGAAGAAGAGCTTGAAAGCTTTGAGCCCGACTGGCATATTATTCAAGCTCCCGGTTTTTTTGCAAACCCGGAAACAGATGGTGTACGCAGCAAAAATTTTGCATTGGTCAGCTTTAGCCATAAAATGATCTTGATTGGCGGCAGTGGTTATACAGGTGAAATGAAGAAAGGAATATTTACTGTACTGAATTACCTGTTACCGCAGCAGAAAAATGTATTGAGCATGCACTGCAGTGCCAATATGGGAAGTGATGGTGATGTAGCTGTATTCTTTGGATTGAGCGGTACGGGTAAAACAACGTTAAGTGCAGATCCAAACCGCAAACTGATTGGTGATGATGAACACGGGTGGGATGAAGATTCAATTTTCAATTTCGAAGGTGGTTGCTATGCCAAATGCATTGATCTCACCGCAGAAAAAGAGCCCGAAATTTTTAATGCTATTCGTCCGGGTGCATTGGTAGAAAACATTCAGTTTTTTGACGGTACCAATGAAATTGATTTCAGTAACAAAACAATCACAGAAAATACAAGGGTAAGTTATCCGTTGCATTATATCAGCAATGCATTGCAGCCAGCAATTGGCGGCTTGCCAAAGAATATCTTCTTTTTAACCTGCGATGCAACCGGTGTATTGCCGCCAATAGCAAAACTTACGCAAGGCCAGGCCATGTATCAGTTCATTAGCGGTTATACGGCGAAAGTAGCCGGAACAGAAGCTGGAGTTACAGAACCGAAGTCAACCTTCAGTGCATGCTTTGGAGCTCCGTTTCTTCCATTGCATCCTGCAAAATATGCGGAGATGCTGGGTTGCAAAATGAATAAAAACAAAGTAAATGTATGGCTGGTAAACACAGGCTGGACAGGTGGCAGTTATGGTGTGGGCAATCGTATTAAATTATCGTACACCAGGGCGTTGATCAGCGCTGCATTGAATGGTGAATTGAATGAAGTGCGTTATGAAACGATGCCGGTATTTCATTTTGCTATACCAACAACCTGTAACGGAATTCCTGATGAAATATTGAATCCAAGAAATACATGGGCAGATAGAGCAGCTTATGATGAAAAAGCGAAGTCTTTGGCTGAACAGTTTCTAACGAATTTCAAAAAGTATGCTTCCGGCAGTGGCGAAGAAATTTTAGCCGCAGCGCCGCAAGTGTAAGTGGTCGTAATCGATTGTTTGCTAAGAACAGAAAACCCCGCTATTCATGGCGGGGTTTATTATTTCTTGCTGTTAGTACTTTCAATTTTTTATTTCGACTCTATTCCACGCTCTCACACAATACCCATTTTGTCGTGCCGGATACCACTTTCCTGTGGATTTAAAAAAGAGTAAAATTGCTTCCCTATCAGCCGATGATAATCCTGTAGGTCTTATTATTTGGAACTGACGAGTTGTTCCATCCAGATCAACAATAAACCAAACTTCTACAATTCCTTTGTAATAAGGTATCCGTTTGAAATTATTTGCAACATACTTTTCCCATGCAGATTGACCACCGGGAAATACAGGCGACTGTTCAACCTTTGTAAAAACCATTTCCGGGGAGTCCTTTGAACTTTGAGAAACAGCACAAACCAATGAATCATCAGCAAAACGATAAATAGTATCCCTGCGCTCTTGTGCCGTTAGCAACATAAAATTAGACAGAGCAATTACTATTATAAAAAGTGTTCGCATAAGTGTTGCTATTGATAATGATCAAAACAATCCATACAACTGCGAATCAATTTTATTAATGATCTCCCCAAAATGTTCTTCGTTCTCCGCAAACTTATTGGCATCTACATCAATCACCAGCAAACTGCCTTCTTTGTATTGATCGATCCACTTGTTGTAGTATTCATTTAGTTTTTTCAAATAGTCAAGACGGATATTTTCTTCATATTCTCTTCCCCGTTTCTGTATCTGCGCCACCAAGGTGGGTACTGATGCTTTGAGATAGATCAACAGATCGGGAGGCGATACCATTGTTTTCAATGTGGAGAAGAACGAAAAGTAATTATCAAAATCACGTTTGCCCATCAAACCCATATCGTGCAGGTTGGGAGCAAAGATGTGCGCATCTTCAAAAATGGTACGATCCTGAATGACTGTTTCTGTACCCCGTTGAATCTCTAAAACCTGGTTCAAACGGTTATTCAAAAAATAGATCTGCAGGTTAAAACTCCAGCGGGGCATGTCCTCATAAAAATCGTTGAGGTAGGGATTGTGATCCACATCTTCAAACTGCGGAATCCATTTGTAATGCTTTGCCAGCATTTCAGTGAGGGTTGTTTTTCCCGCACCAATATTACCGGCTATTGCCACATGTTTTGGTTTTTTATTTTTCGCCATAGTTGAAAATTCCAATGTCCAGAATCCAGAATTCAAGAACGTTCAAAGTAAAACTTCTTTTTGGATTTTGGGTTTTGGATCTTGGGTTTTTTAAAAATAATTAAGGCCCATTGCCTGCCTTGTTAATTCGATTGTTTTTTGAGCGCTGATCCTTGCTTTTTCAGCTCCCTGCAACATTATTTTTTTGAGATAGACGTCATCGTTTTGAATAGCGGCTGCTTTTTCACGAATGGGTGCTACAAACTTTGCAATGTCCTCACCCAGCTGTTTTTTCATATCGCCATAACGGATCACACAATTGTTGAAATCGCTTTCAAACTTCTGAACAGTATCGGGCGTGCTCACCAAACGCATTAATTGAAACAGGTTTTCAATATAATCCGGCTTTGCTGAATTAGGTTCAGTTGGCCCCGCATCTGTCTTGGCTTTCATTACTTTTTTGCGGATCACTTCATCTTCATCGGCCAGATAAATGGTGGCATTCTGGTTTTCGCTTTTGCTCATTTTACCTGTACCATCAAGGCTCGGCACTTTCACCAGCTCACCGCCAAAGTTGAACGCCATTGGTTCAGGAAACACTTCGCCATAACGATGGTTAAACCGGTTGGCAAATGTGCGGGCCATTTCCAGGTGTTGCTCCTGATCTTTCCCCACCGGAACATATTTTGCCCGATGCAGAATTATATCAGCAGTTTGCAAGACCGGATACGTTAGTAACCCCGCATTTACATTTTCCGGGTGTTGACGGACTTTATCTTTAAACGTCGTTGTTTTTTCCAATTCACCCTTGTACGCCATCATGTTGAGATAGAGATACAGCTCAGCTGTTTCATACACATGACTTTGGCAATAAAAAGCCACTTTCTCCGGGTCCAATCCGCAGGCAATATTTTCTGCAAATACCCTTCGTACATTTTCCCGTAACTCTTTCGTATCAGGATGGGTGGTGAGGGAATGCCAATCGGCTACCATGAAATAACATTCATACTCATCCTGCATTTTTACATAATTGCGCATGGCCCCAAAATAATTTCCCAGGTGTAAATAACCTGTTGGGCGAAGGCCACTCATAACGATCTCTTTCTGTTTACTCATACCTTGTTCGTTCTTTCACTGATAAGTGGGCGAAGATAAAACTTGTTTGCTGTGCAGGTATAAAAAAATCCCCCGTATGTACGGGGGATTTAAAAAATTTGAATCGGTTGATTAATAGCTTCTCAACTTCAATTCCACACGGCGATTTTTTGCTTTACCAGCTGCAGTTTTATTATCAGCAATTGGTTTATCAGAACCATAACCTGCAGAGGTTAAACGGTCTTTTTCAATACCCTGTGCGGCCAGGTAAGCTTTAACTGCTGCGGCCCGGTTTTCAGAAAGAATCTGATTTTTGGCGGCATCACCTGAAGCATCCGTATGACCTTCTACATCCAGTTGAAGTGTTGGATTATCTTTCAAGATCTGCGCTACCTCATTCAAAGAAGCATATGATTTTTTCTGTAATTGATAGCTGCCTGTAGTAAAGAAGATATTACGTGCTGCAAATTCAACTTTGGTTTTAATTTCTTCTTTTACTTCTGGACAACCTGCATTTGCAGCAATACCTGCAACAGTAGGGCATTTGTCTTCTTCATCATTCACACCATCACCATCTGTATCCGGTACTGGGCAACCACCATAACGGGCCACACCTGCCTGCTGCGGACATT
>CAYMSG010000054.1:0-13046 GCA_964392955.1 uncultured Chitinophagaceae bacterium
TCGGCAGCCGCATTTTGGGTAACGGTGCATTGAAGGGTGGTATGCCGATGTATAAATACATTGCCAACCGCTTTCTCACCTTCACTCAAAACCTGTTGCTGAACCAGAAATTATCGGAATACCATACCGGTTATCGTGCGTTCAGCAAAGAAGTATTACAAGCCATCAAGTTTGAAGCCTGCGATGATGATTTTGTATTTGATAATGAAATGGCCGCACAGATTTTTTATGCAGGATTTGAAATTGGAGAAGTAACCTGCCCTACCAAATACTTTGAAGAAGCCAGCAGCATCAACTTCAGCCGCAGTATGAAATACGGTTTGGGCTGCCTGAAAACATCGCTTGTATATCGCTTCTGTAAATGGGGGTTGATGAAGAGTAAATTGTACTAATTGCAAATCCTGTTATAGTTATAAAGAAGAAGCCCCGAAATTTTCGGGGCTTCTTCTTTTATCATTCTTCTTTCATATTAATGATCTTATCCACTACATACTTCGAGTGCCCACGCCAGGGGATGGTACCCATGTATTCTTTGTAATGCAGTTCAAATACTTTGCCGCTGTTGAGCATGAGAATATTCGCAACACTATCGTTCTCCACACTGAATTCAAATTCATAACTGGCTACTGTGCCGGGTGTTCTTGATCGTAAACCTGATTGAATGAGTTTGCCTTCGTATGTTTTAAATACATAGCCTTTCTTTACCATGTAATTCAATTCGCCGGCTTTTACACCTTCGCCGAACACATAGTAATACCGCCAGTAAATAAAAATGGCCAGCACAACAACAAGGATCACTGAAAAGATGCTGAGAAACTTTCGCATAAAAAGTGTTTAAGCTAAAATAACAGTTATTACTGATTATTTAAACTGAACCAGGAAAGAAGTAATTAATAATACAGCAGTTCTTCGAGTTCGGCATGAGAATTATCCTCATCTTCCTGCTGGTTAAGCAAATGACTGGCCGAATAAGAAAAAGTCTGTTGCAGCACAAGAGGATCAATATCAAAATGCCTGTCTGTAAAACGCTTAAATACTTCGATGAGATCTTTTGTTTCAGAGGCGGAGAGATCAACCACCTGTTCAATGTAACGGAGTAATTGTTGCATATTGGCTTCTTTAGTGGATAAAGGGTATTACAATATGACAAACTATTCTGCTCAATTGTTTTCCGATTCGGAAAAAATTACAGAATTGAAGACAAGCTTGCGTTTACACTAAGTAATAACCTTACAGCAATCTAAAGCTGTTGCCATCAAACAGACCCATATCGCTCAACTTTAAATGAGGTATCACCAGCAAACCCATAAATGAAAGCGTCATAAACGGTGCAGCCAATGTTGAGCCGAGTTCTTTGGCTGCTGCATCAATGGCGCTATAGGCTTCAGCTACTTTATAACCATCATCTGTACTCATTAAACCGGCAACCGGTAACGGCAATACCCGGCCATCTTGCTTTGTTGCAACACTCACACCTCCCTTTGCTTCAATCACAAGATTGACGGCTTTGCAAACACTTTCGGCATCAACACCTACAGCAATGATGTTGTGGCTGTCGTGTGCAACCGATGATGCAATGGCTCCTTTCTTCAAACCAAAGTTTTTAACAAACGATTTTGCCACCGGTGCATTGCTGTAACGGTTTACCACGACCATGTACAAGAGATCTTTCTCCGTGTTGGCCTGTATAATATCATCCACAACCTGAAACGAACCGATCGGTTCAATTAATTTGTTGGTGATGAGCTGACCGTCCATTGCTTCAATTACATACACCTGCTCAATATTTTCTTCATCGGCTGTTCCAAAACGGTTGAGGTGAAATTCAAATTCTGTTACCGGCTTTACATCGCAATTGAAATTATTAATAATACCTGCCTCTGTACTTTCTATCAGCGATTTGCCATTTTCGGCTACCAGTTTTCCGTTGATGTAGGTTTGCTGTACATGAAACTGTTGCAGATCATCTACCACAATAAAATCAGCAGCATCACCTGCACGCAATAAACCCACATCGAGCTTATAATGCAAGACCGGATTAACACAAGCCGCTTTTAATACATTGAACACATTGACGCCTTTTGCCACGGCTCTTGCACAAAGCTGATTGATGTGCCCTTCCACCAAACTGTCGGGATGTTTATCATCGCTGCAAAGCATGATCCTATCCGGATATTCATCAATGAGCTCAGCCAATGCTTCAAAATTCTTGGCTGCACTTCCTTCCCGGATGATGATCTTCATTCCGTACTTTAACTTATCCAATGCTTCTTCTTTGGTGAAGCATTCATGGTCGGTACTTATGCCTGTGCCGATGTATCTCTTTGCATCTTCTCCCCTCAACCCCGGCGCATGGCCATCAACCGGTTTGCCCAATTCCTGAGCTGCAGTAATCTTTTGCATCACTTCTTCATCGCCCGACAACACACCGGGAAAGTTCATCATCTCACTCAGGTATTTGATCTCGTCTTTTTGCAACAATGCTTTTACGTCGATTGCATTCAACACCGCACCGGCTGTTTCAAAGCTTGTGGCAGGCACACAACTGGGCGCACCAAAATTGAATTTGAAGGGAACCGTTTTCCCGTTTTCGATCATGTATTCCACACCCGCCATCCCACACACATTGGCAATTTCATGCGGGTCGCTTACGGTTGCAACCGTTCCATGCACCACCGCCAACCTGGCAAACTCTGATGGTACCAGCATAGAACTTTCGATGTGGACATGGCTGTCGATAAACCCGGGCAGCAGGTAAGGTTCGCCTTGTTTTTCAACCGACGTCAACATCTCAACAGAGGCAATACGCCCTGCTTCCATTGTTACTTCACCGAAATAGATTTTGTTGGAAAAAAGATCAACAATATTGCCCGACACTTTAACAACAGCCATAGTTTCTTCAGATAAAGGGTTAAAATTCCGGCCAAGATACTGGATGCGGCAGCGTTGGGGAAATTTTTCTGCACCCGGAAAATTGCATCACCCTCCAGTGTTTGTCTTTCTCCGCTTTTATATAAAAATATTTCATACTGCATCTGTAACAATTTTCTTTTCTTTACAACATATATCTAAAACTAAAAAACAATGAAGACCTTGAAATTATTCAGCCTGTTTGTTGCTGCCGCATTCAGCGTAACTGCTGTAAAAGCACAAACAGCCGACGAAATTGTAAACAAACATATTGAAGCCATTGGTGGCGCTGAAAACTGGAAAAAAGTAACCAGCATGGTGCAAACAGGAAGTATGAGCATCCAGGGTGCAGATATTGCTGTCGTTCGCACAGTCGTACACGCAAAAGGATCAAGACAGGATATTTCATTGATGGGAATGAACGGTTACATGATTGTTACACCTACTGCCGGTTGGAACTTTTTACCCTTCCAGGGACAAACAGCACCTGAAGCAATGACAGAAGAAGATCTAAAACAAAGCCAGGACGATCTCGATGCACAAGGCAGCTTAATTGATTACAAAACAAAAGGACACAGCATTGAATTACTCGGCAGTGAAGATGTAGATGGAACCGACTGCTTTAAGCTCAAGATCAATTTAAAAAGCGGACGTAGTGAAACAATGTTCATCGAAAAGAAAGGATACACCATTATCCAATCTACCAGCACCCGTTCTGCAAACGGACAGGAAATGGAATTAACAACCACTTTCAGTAACTACCAGAAATTACCCGAAGGCATTGTTGTTCCTATGAGCATCAATGTACCACTCGGCCCTGGTGTAAATGCTGACTTCGCTATTACAAAAGTGGAAGTAAATAAACCAATTGAAGAATCAGTTTTCAAACCAGCTAACTAAAACCAAATTATCAATCACAACCCGACCTGAAACGTCGGGTTTTTTTATTCAAAACAGTATGAGAAAACTATTCCTGACCATGACAGCGTTGGGTTGCCTTGCCATAAGCAGCCTGGCACAAATCAATGCCTCCACATTTGGAATGATGGATGCCCGTCAACTCGGCCCCGGCACCATGAGCGGCCGCATTACCGATATTGCCGGAGTAAACAGCGATGGCAAAACACTGTATATTGGCACTGCCGGTGGCGGTATCTGGAAAAGTACCAATGCAGGTGCATCTTTCAAACCAATCTTTGATAAATACATTCAAAGCATTGGCGCATTGGCCATCGATCAAAAAAATCCAAAAGTGATTTATGCCGGAACAGGTGAAAGCAATATGCGGAATTCTGTTTCCATTGGCGACGGCATGTACAAATCAACAGATGGTGGCGACAACTGGACAAAGATCGGCTTGGACAGTACGGAGCATATTGCCAAAGTATTGATTGATCCGGCTAACTCTTCCGTTATTTATGTTGCAGCACCGGGTCCATTATGGAGCAGCAGCAAACATCGTGGATTATATAAATCATCTGATGCCGGTAAAACATGGGAAACCATTTTATACATTAATGAAAATGCAGGCGTGGCCGATGTGGAAATTGACCCCACCAATTCAAATGTATTATACGCCACATCCTGGGAGTTCCGTCGTTTGCCGTATGCATTCAACAGTGGCGGCAGCGGCAGCGGTATTTATAAATCAACCGACGCAGGAAAAACATGGAAAGAGTTAAGCAATGGTTTGCCCAAAAAACCATTCGGTCGTGTTGCCATTGCATTGGCAGCGTCGGCTCCGCAAAATTTATGGGCGATCGTTGAAAGCGAAAATACCGGCTTGTATATTTCGGCCGATGGTGGCAACACATGGAAACAACAAAGTGCTACCAGTAACATTACGCAGCGTCCATTTTATTTTTCTACATTGGAAATAGATCCAAAAGATCCAAAGCGGGTGTATCGTCCGGCATTTACGTTTTCGTATTCAAACGATGGTGGCTTTTCATTTGCCGATGCAAGCAATGAAGGCGGATGGGTACATAGCGATCATCATGCACTATGGATCAACCCCAACAATACAAACATTCTTTATCTGGGTACCGATGGTGGGGTGTACTTTAGTTTAGACCGTGGTGCCACCTGGAAATTTTGCAACAATTTACCGGTGGGGCAGTTCTATCATGTAAGTGTTGATCAACAGGAACCTTATCGGATTTACGGAGGCTTGCAGGATAACGGTAGCTGGTATGCGCCGAGTAAAGCACCCGGCGGTGTTACCAATGGCGACTGGAAATCGGTGTTTGGTGGAGATGGTTTCTGGACACAGCCCGACCCTACTGACGAAAACATTGTGTATGCAGAAGCACAAGGTGGAAACATGGCGAGAATCAACATGCGCACCAATGCATCAGTAACCATCAAACCACAGGCTGTAACCGGTGAAGAGCCCCTGCGGTTTAACTGGAACACACCCATTGTTACCGGTACACACAATAAAAAAAACCTGTACACCGGTGCTCAGTATCTATACAAGAGTACAGATAAAGGAAGTAACTGGACACGCATCTCCCCCGATCTAACTACCAACGATAAACGAAAACAGGAGCAGGAAAAAAGCGGCGGTGTTACTATGGATGTAACCAGTGCCGAAAATCATTGCACCATTTTTACCATTGCCGAATCACCGCTGAATGAAAACATCATTTGGGTGGGTACCGATGATGGCAACCTGCAATACACAACCGATGCCGGTAAAACATGGATCAATGTTGCTGCGAATTATGCAGCCGCCGGTATTCCGAAACAAACCTGGGTGAGCAGTATTGAACCTTCGCAGTACGATCAAAACAAAGTGTATGCAACGTTTGACAATCATGCATACGGCGATCACAAAACTTATATTGCTGTGAGTAACGATATGGGTAAAACCTGGAAGAAGTTTGAAAGCAGTGAGTTTACCGGCTTTGCGCACAAGATCAAAGAAGATATCGTCAACAAAAATTTACTGTTCGCCGGTACCGAAATGGGGTTATTTGCCAGTGTGGATGGAGGAAATGAATGGTTCCGTATGAAAAATAATATTCCGTGGTATGCATTGGTGCGTGATATTAAAATTCAAGAGCAAACAAATGATTTAGTATTGGCAACACATGGCCGTGGCATCATCATCATTGAGGACATTACGCCCATGCGCACCATTACGGCAGATGTGGCAGGGAATGATGTGGTAATGCTCAACACAAAACCAATCACACTCACCATGGGAAAATATGGTGGCCAGTTTGAAAATGCAGCAGGCGATTGGAATGGCGGCATTGGAACAATTATTCCACCCATTCAATATTATCTGAAAGAGAGGGCCGGTAATATTCAGCTGGAAGTGTATGATAAGGATGGCAGGCTCGTGCAAAAACTAAATGCCAGCAACCGTAAAGGTTATAACAAAGTAACCTGGAATCAACGGATGCTGCCTGCTAAAACAGCGAAAGGCGGTAATCAGCTCGAGTTTGCTGCATTCACTTCACCACAGGTATTGCCGGGCACCTATACATTAAAGATGAAAGTGAATGGTAAGGAATACAACCACTCTATTACATTGGTGCATGATGCGAAGAATAAAGATTTTACATTGGAAGATCGCCAGTTGCAATACAAAACCGGTATGGAGTTGTATGCCATGAATGAACAGCTTGCACAATTAGTGGATAGTATTCTTGCAAAACAAAAACTGTTGAAAAAGCATATTGACTCAACACAGGACAAGAAAACAAAAGCTTTATTGCAGGAGTACAACAACAAACTGGAAACGTTACGTTTAACCCTTGTGCCGCCGGTTGTAAAAGGCACGGCCGATCTGAAACGGTTACGTACAGATATCAGTGATGTGTATGGTGCGGTGGTATCGCAGGAAGCAAGACCCAGTAACCTGCAGATACAACGGGTTGCATTCTTAAAAGCTGAAATAGGAAAAGCAGAGCAACAATATGAGCAACTGAATAAACAGTTTGAACAAAAAGCCATGCAGGCCATTGCAAAAGAACTATTAAAAAAGCCTACGGTAAAAGAAAGTAATAAAAACTAATACGATCCTGACAAACAAGTAAAAGCGTCCTTTAAACAGGACGCTTTTTTATTTCCGCTTGCCCCATTTCTTTACATCCAGATAATCTAAGAAGTAAATTACTTTCAGTGAAAGATTGTTATTCTGATCAGCATCCAGTGTATTGCCAATATTCTTAAAGTAATCGGGTTCCACAATACGTGTAAAATGTTGAATCGAATTTTTCCATACAATATTCAAAAAACTTCCCGGTGCAAACTGCCAGGTGTACACCATATCAATATTGAACAGGTTCAGATTCTGATTAACATTTGCTGAAAAATTTGAAAGTGGCTGCAGTTTGCCGTTTGTTTGCAATGCAAAAAACTCTTTGTTATCTACCGTACTTACGTAATGGCGCATACGGTACGTAAGCCACATCATATTCGTAAAGCTGTACTTAATGTTCACTATGTTTTCAATGGTATTCACTTTACGGCGTGCAAACACAACATCTGAACCACTGATGGTTGTAAAACCCATATTGTTATAGCGTGGATGCAGGCTTACCCGGTGTGAAACAGAAAACTTACTGTTGAAACGCAAGGTTTGGTTCACCGTTAGATCGGCTCCCAATTGATCGTAAAACTGAAAATGCTTCCGGGCAAATATCTCCGACCAGAATGAATATTTCTTTGCTTCGTTACTGTTGATCCAGCCGCCAACAGCCATACTGTTGTTCCGTGTAAAATAATAACCTGCTTTCCGAGGCTCGTAAAAATCATTCTGCTTTGTGGTATAGCCAATGAATGTACCCACCCACCATAACTTTTTGGTTTGGATTTCTGCATTGAAGTTGAGGTTCCCTGTCTGGTAAGTTTCAGAAATCGCAGCAAACGGTGTAAACAATTTACTTACACGTCCGTTCAGGTTTAAAAAGATACGGTTGTACCAGCTTTTCGGTTCAATCCATTTATAGGCCATCCATCCGCCATGATCAAGAAAATTATTGTTGGTGAAATAACCAAGGTCCCGGTGCGTGTACCTGGTGTCGGTCAGTTCCTGCCATATATTAAAGTTGAAACGGCCACTCCGTTTGCCAAAATGCAATTGATGACTGTAGCCTGTTTCGTTTTTCCGTTCACTGCCAATCCCCATTAACTGGCTCACTGCAAATTTTCCACCCACATTCCAGGTATTCTTTTTATCGTTTAGATCAAACAAACCTGCGGTAACATTTGCATCGTAATCGCTGCCGCTGCGTGTAACATTGGTGTTAATGAGAGAAACGCTGCTGTTGTGTTTCATGGTTTGATCAAACACGATAATGTTATAATTCGTAAGAGGATCGGTAACAATCTTTCGTTGTTCTTTGCTGTTGATATCTTCGATGGTGGCGTATTGCGTTTTGGTAACAGCATTGAGAACACCAATACCCAAACCGTTTTGTGTACGACCGGAAATTTTTGAAGCATTGATGAGTTTTGATTCGGCCGGGTTCTTAATGATCTTTTCAGTTGCGTTTAATTGATTGGCTGCATCGTAAAAATGAATGGGTGAACCACCAATCCTTCTCGAATAAAACAATCCGCCTTTGCTGAACAGTTCTGTTCCTTCGGTAAAGAAATTTCTGTTTTCATTAAAGCGCACTTCAAACGGTGTAAGGTTGAGTACCTGGTTATCGCTTTGCACCTGCCCGAAATCCGGGATCAATGTTGCATCCAGTGTAAAAGCCTGGTTCAATCCATATTTTACATCCATTCCTCCGTTTACCTGGCTGGTAAAATTTTTGGCACCGGGCTGGTTCAGCGGAAAATGATTGGCATACACAGAGAAGTAAGGAGAGAATTGCAAACGCACCGGCGGCTTAATATTTGAGATGCCAGTCCAGTAACCTTCCTGCGTTAAAAAACCATTGATGTTTGGATCAATCGGGTTCCAGGTAAACTGCTGTCCGGTTTTCTGTCGTCTGCGGGTAATATTCACCCCCCAATCCTGTATTTCTTTTTTTCCAAAACGAATAGCACCATAGGGAATAAAGATCTCAAAACTCCAGCCATTATCATGCAGTACTACCGCACTTTTCCATACAGCATTCCAGCTGAAATCTTCGCTGTTACCATTGGGATTGGGTGCCATTTTTGCGTCCCATTGCTCATTGAGCGGAGTAACAAAATATTCAAACCCGTTGAGGTTGTCTTTGTAAGTGTCGAAGATGATACCGATATAATCGTTCATGCCAAACCCATCACGTCCTTTCAACTCCATAGCTATACTGTCTTTGCTGCGTTCATAACAAAAGCCGGCAAAATATATTCCTTCATCGGAATAAAGCAGGTAAGAAACCGTTTTGGTTTCTGCAGCTTCCTTTACACCAACGGCCGGTCTGAATTCTACAAAATCGGTTGCAATGGGAGCTGTTTTCCACGCAGTATCGTTTAAGATCCCATCGATCTGAATGGATGCTGAAGTACGTTGCGCTGTTAATAAACGAGGAGCTGGTTTCGCAGTAATTTTTGGAGTAACTGGTTTGCTGGTTTGTGCATGTGTACACACACAAATAAATAACAACAGCATTGAGGCGGTCAGTTTTAGCATGATGATAAGGTTGGTAGTTGAACGATGTAAAAGTAAAATTGTTACCGTGCAGCAGAGAAAATATTAGACGAACGGCAGGTTTTTGACAACGATTTATCGTTGGTAATTTTCTGACAGAGGTGCAGTTGTGTCAATCGGGAAAATTCAGGGATAAACGTAGCATCTATCTAAAAACAGCAATCAACAATTCACATGCCGCAAATGGTTAGCCGGTGGTAATTCTTTTGCAAATTCGTTGTGTGGCCGTTCATCATTTCGGAAACACAGTTGCTTGCCAGCACGCAAAACCTTTGTAATTTCCCTCTTTAACCAATTGTACTGAACATGAGAAAATCAATCTTGCTTGCAGGTACGCTGCTCGGCGTACTGTTTTCATTTGCGCAAAAAAAGCAACCGGCCGTTACAGCTTCATCAAACGAAGAGTCTGTTTATGGTGCGTTGAAGTATCGTTCCATTGGTCCTTACCGTGGCGGACGAAGTGCGGCGGTTGCAGGAAGTTATTCCAACAAAACAACGTTTTATATGGGTGCCACCGGTGGTGGTGTTTGGAAAACAACCGATGGTGGTAACAACTGGAAAAACATCAGCGATAAATATTTTGGTTCGTCCATTGGTGCTGTTGCTGTTGCACCCAGTGATGAAAGTATTGTGTATGTGGGCGAAGGGGAAAACACCATGCGTGGGAATGTAAGTGAAGGCTTAGGCGGTATGTGGCGTAGTGATGATGGTGGACGCACATGGAAGAACATTGGCTTGAAAGACGGGCGACACATCATTCGCATTCTCATTCATCCCAAAAATCCGGATGTAGTGTGGGTAGCGGTGATGGGCCATTTATTTGGACCGAACGAAGAGCGTGGTGTATACAAAACAACCGATGGCGGTAAAACATGGAAACGCACATTGTTTGTCAATAATCAAACAGGAGCGAGTGATTTAGTAATGGAACCGGAAAATCCATTGGTGATGTATGCGGGTATGTGGCGTGTGATCCGTACGCCGTACAGTTTGGAAAGTGGTGGTGAAGGAAGTGGTTTGTATAAATCAATTGATGGTGGTGAAACGTGGACCAATGTTTCTGCAAAAAAAGGTTTACCAAAAGGAACGTGGGGCATTGTAGGTGTTGCATTTGCACCATCAAATCCTGAACGTATTTACAGCATTATTGAAAATGCAAACGGTGGTTTATTCAGAAGTGATGATGCAGGGGAAACCTGGCAACTGATGAGTGGCGATAACAATATCCGTCAGCGTGCATGGTATTACAGCAAAGTATTTGTTGATCCGAAAAATCCCGATTTGGTTTATTGTCCGAATGTAAATTTCATGTACAGTCGTGATGGTGGAAGAACCTTTCAATCATTACGCACACCGCATGGTGATCATCATGATCTGTGGATCGATCCGAACGATGGTAAGCGGATGATTGTTGCAGATGATGGTGGCGGACAAGTGAGTTATGATGGCGGCATGAACTGGAGTACGTACATGAATCAACCAACAGGACAATTCTATCGTGTATCAACCGATAACAGTTTTCCGTATCGCATTCTTGGAGCACAGCAAGATAACTCAACCGTACGTATTAAAAGCAGAACAAGCAGTGCGGGTATTACCGAACAGGATTGGCAGGAAACAGCCGGCAGCGAAAGTGGTTATGTAGTTGCTGATCCAAACAATCCGGATATTGTGTACGGCGGTAACTATGGCGGTTATCTTTCACGCCTTGATCACAAGACAGGTGAAAACAGAGCCATCAGTGTGTGGCCCGATAACCCGATGGGTGCAGGTGCCGATGTGTTGAAGTATCGTTTTCAATGGAACTTCCCCATCTTCTTTTCACCTCATAATCCAAAAAAATTGTATACCGCAGGCAATGTGTTGTTTGCAACAGAAAACGAAGGCCAAAGCTGGACGGCTTTATCGCCAGACTTAACAACCAATGATAAGAGCAAACAAAAATCTAGTGGTGGACCAATTACGCAAGACAATACCAGTGTTGAATATTACTGCACCATCTTTACTGCAACAGAAAGTTTTGTAGAAAAAGATTTGTTGTGGACCGGCAGTGACGATGGCTTGATCAATGTAAGTAAGGATGGTGGTAAAACATGGGAGAATGTTACACCGAAAGATGCACCGAAGTTTATGATGTGGAATTGTGTGGATGTCGATCCGTTTAAAAAAGGTGCAGCTTATTTTGTGGGCACACGTTACAAGCTGGATGATTATACACCGTACATCTACAAAACAGAAGACTATGGTAAAACATGGAAGCTGATCACCAATGGCATCAATAAAATGCATTTCACCAGAGCCATGCGTGCCGATCAGAAACGTGCAGGCTTGTTATACGCCGGTACCGAGTTTGGCATGTACATTTCATTTGATGATGGTGCTAGCTGGAAACCGTTTCAACTCAATATGCCTGTAGTACCGATTACGGATATGACCATCAAAGAAAATGATCTCATCGTTGCAACACAAGGCAGAGGCTTTTATGTATTGGATGATCTCACCGTATTACAACAGGTGAAAGCAGATGTTGCCAATAAAAACCTGCACGTGTTTGATGTAAACCCCGGCTGGCGTATGCCCATGAATCGTTTCGGTCGCCGCTTTGGTACTGCACAAAACATTGGCGAAAATCCGGCTGGTCCCTTAGTGATCACATATTATGCAAAAGATGTAACGGATTCAACCAAAGCATCCATTACCATCATGGATAAAAACAAAAAGACCATCAAAACATTCAGCACCGACGGAAAAAATAAATTCGATATCAAAAAAGGTCTGAACAAATTTGCATGGGATCTGCAATATCCCCCTGCCGAACCAAGCGAAGGAATGATCCTTTGGAATGGAGCACCCGGCACCATTACTGCTGCGCCGGGCAATTATTTTGCAAGCGTAAAAGTGGGTAATGATTCATCTGAAGTACCGTTTACGATTAAAGCCGATCCGAATTACCGGATGACGCAGGAAGCGTACGAAGAACAATTCAACTTCCTCTTAAGTGTGCAGCAAAAGTTCAACGATGTGCAGAAAGGTATCAAAGACATCCGTGCCTTGCGTACACAGATCAATGAATTCATTGGCCGGCAAGGAAAAGATTGTCCGAAAGAAATCAAAGACATGGCCACTGCTATCACCAAAGAGTTGACGTCGATTGAAGAAACCTTGTATCAAACAAAATCAAAGAGCGGACAGGATCCATTGAACTATCCCATCCGCATCAACGATAAACTGAGCGGTGTATTTGATGTAGCCAACAGCGGTGTAAATGCGCCGAGCAAGCAATCGAAAGAAGTATTTGCTGAGTTAAGCCAACAGGCCGATGAACAATTGAACAAGCTGAAGAAAATTGTGAGTGAAGACGTGCCGAAGTTTAACCAACTGATCCGGGAAAAGAGTTTGCCAGTGATCGGGATCAAGTGAAATAGTTAATTGATGTTTTGTTGGGGGGGGGGGGGGGCGCCCCCCCACGTTTTTATAACGCGGGGGGGGGAAAAAAAAAAAAAAAAAAATTTTTATAAAATAAAAATAATAAATA
>CAYMSG010000055.1:0-13030 GCA_964392955.1 uncultured Chitinophagaceae bacterium
TGAATACTTCCACCCCGTTTTCCATGACAAACCTGCGGGCAAAATCAACGATCTGGTCTTCGCCGGTAAACTTCACAATTGCATCTACACTGGCACCCATTTGCGGATATCGTTTTACCTGCGCTTCCAATACTTCCCAGGTGGCGAGTGCATCAACTTCGGCACTATGTGCACCATCCAGTGTTTTATCACAATAAAATTTATAGGCCGCACTGAGCGTTCGCTGTTCCATCATATGAAACACCCGTTGCACATCCAATAAGGAGCGATCATTTAATTCAATATCCAGACCCGCACGCAGAAATTCTTCTACCAACAAAGGAATATCAAAGCGGTTGGAATTATAACCAGCCAAATCGCAGTTGGCCATAAACATTTTTATTTCATTAGCGGCCTGCTTAAATGTTGGCGCATCTTTCACCATTTCGTTACTGATGCCGTGTACTTCCGTGGCTCCGGGAGGAATGGGCATTTCGGGGTTAATGAGTTTTCGTTTTACCTGCCGGCTGCCATCGGGCATAATTTTTACTATGGCAATTTCAACAATCCTGTCGCTGCTGATGTTGATACCGGTGGTTTCAAGGTCAATAACGGCTAGCGGACGTTTCAGTTGTAAACTCATCATTTGGTTGCCTCCTGGTTGGTTATTGGCATCGAATCCAATCGAAATCTGTTGGCTCATGAAGCAAAAATAGCTAAAACAAATGCACGGTTGGATACTGAAATACCCTTAGTGAGCGTTTTATTCTTGTAATTTTGACATTATTCTCAAAATCATGGTTATTTTTGCGGAACCAAAATCCGTTTATTTATGAAAAAAGTAATGATTTCTCTCCTCGTAGTTGCCATTGCAGCTTTTGTATTTACATCTTGCGCCAGCAGCAAGCGTGGTGGTATGGGTTGCCCTACCAGCCAAAGCAACAAACCTTTCCGTGCGTAAGTTGTTATTCTCAGAAAATTAATAATTCATGAATTGGATTCCGTTGCGTTCCGGTGAAGAACTGGAACAATTGATCGTTTTGTCTGAAACCAACCCGCAGGTTATTTTTAAACACAGTACACGTTGCAGTATCAGTTCGGTTGCAAAAAGCCGATTGGAAAAAGCCGGTTCACCGGGTGAGTTGCAGTTTCACTACCTTGATCTGCTGTCGTACCGTCCATTGTCGAATTCCATTGCAGAGCGATTTGATGTAGAACATGAATCGCCGCAAATACTGGTAATTAAAAATGGCAAATGTGTGTACACCGAAAGCCATATGGGGATCGATATGGAAGAAATAAAAGAGCAGCTTCAACTCAACTAATAACAAAGGCCACCTTTACGGTGGCCTTTTGCTACAGGGTCATTATCAACAAGTAGTTCTTTCGACGTTTATTTTCGGGGGAACTCCAATGCGGCATGAGCAGCTGCCAAACGGGCAATGGGCACACGGAACGGAGAACAACTTACATAGTTCATCCCGATTTTGTGGCAAAAAACCACACTTTCCGGATCGCCACCATGTTCCCCACAAATACCAATTTTCAAATTGGGTTTTGTGATGCGGCCACGCTCCACACCAATTTTGATCAGCTCACCTACTCCACTCTGATCAATCGTCTGGAATGGATCAGATGGTAACAATTTCAGATCAAGATATTTGGGTAAGAAACCGCCAATATCATCCCGGCTGAAACCAAAACTCATTTGTGTAAGATCGTTGGTACCAAAGCTGAAGAAATCGGCTTCTTCTGCAAGACTATTAGCTTTTAGTGCAGCACGGGGAATTTCAATCATGGAACCATACAGGTAAGGGATCTTTTTCACGCCCATCTTCTCACAGGTTTCTTTGTACACCTGGTTTACAATGGCCCGTTGATGACGTAATTCATGTTTACCGCACACAACAGGAATCATAATTTCAGGGATCGCTTTTTTACCCTTGCGGATGAGTTCTATTGTGGCTTCAAAAATGGCACGTATCTGCATCTCTGTGATCTCCGGATAGCTGATACCCAACCGCACACCACGGTGCCCCAGCATCGGGTTATTTTCATGCAAGGCCAGCACACGGCGTTTCAACACACTCATACGAATCCCCAGTTCTTTACTTAACTCCTGCAGTTTTTCTGTATCGTGTGGTACAAACTCATGCAATGGTGGGTCGAGTAAACGAATGGTTACGGGATGTCCGTTCATCACGGCCAGCGTATCCTTGATATCTTTCTTTACAAATACAAACAACGCATTCAATGCTTCACGGCGTTCTTTTTCTGTTTTGCTGACAATCATTTTACGCAGCAGGAACAATGGTTCTTCACTGCCTTCACCATAAAACATGTGTTCGGTGCGGCACAGGCCAATTCCTTCGGCACCAAATTTTGATGCAGTAGCGGCATCTTCTGGTGTTTCAGCATTGGCACGTACACCAATCTGTTTGGTTTTATCCACCAGCTTCATCAGTTCTTTGTACGATTGATTTTTTTCAATATCAATATCAACCAACGCCATACTGCCTTCATACACCAACCCTTTGGTTCCATTTAAACTGATCCAATCTCCTTCTTTAATGATCACATCATTTTTTGCATGAAACACTTTTGTGTTGCTGTGAATTTCAATATCACCACAACCAACAATACAGCATTTACCCCAGCCACGTGCAACCAGTGCCGCATGCGAGGTCATACCACCTTTGGTTGTAAGGATCGCTTGAGCTTTGTGCATACCATCCACATCTTCAGGCGATGTTTCTTCACGCACCAAAATCACTTTCTCTCCACGTGATGCCCATTCAACAGCATCTTCGGATGTAAACACCACACGTCCTTTGGCACCACCCGGGCCGGCGGGTAATCCTTTTGCAATAACAGGTTGCACCAGTTCTGCTTTTGGATCGAGCATGGGCAATAATAATTCTACCAGCTGATTCGGGCTTACACGAAGAATGGCCGTTCTTGCATCAATCAATTTTGATTTGTACATATCCATGGCCATACGTACAGCAGCAATACCATTACGTTTGCCCACACGGCATTGCAACATATACAACTTGCCGTTTTCAATGGTAAACTCAATATCCTGCATGTCTTTGTAATGCTTTTCCAGGCGTTGCTGATAACTATCTAATTCTTTGTACAAAGCAGGCATCAGTTTTTCAAGAGTGGTAAAATGTTCGCTTTGTGCATTCTTTGAATATTCATTCACCGGTGCAGGCGTTCTGATACCAGCCACCACATCTTCCCCTTGTGCATTCACCAGATATTCGCCATAAAATTTATCTTCTCCGTTACCGGGATTACGTGTAAACGCAACACCGGTTGCACTGGATTCGCCCATGTTACCAAATACCATGGCCTGTACGTTTACAGCAGTACCCCATTCATCTGGAATTTTTTCGATGCGGCGGTATTCAATAGCACGCTTGCCCATCCAGCTGCTGAACACAGCACCTACACTGCCCCATAGTTGTTCGTATGGATCTTCAGGGAAAGGTTTTCCTAATACTTTTTGAACAGTAGCTTTAAACTCTTTCACCAGTTTTTTTAATTCATCAACTGTTAGATCTGTATCGAACTTATATCCTTTTGTATGTTTTACTTTTTCCAGTTTTTCATCTAATACTTTACGGATGCCTTTACCACCTTTGGGTTCAATACCTCCTGCTTTTTCCATTACCACATCGGCATACATCATAATCAACCGGCGATAGGCATCATAGGCAAAACGTGCATCACCACTTTGTTCAATAATACCTTTGATGGTGTTTTCATTCAAGCCTACATTCAGCACCGTTTCCATCATACCCGGCATACTGCGGCGTGCACCCGAACGTACCGATACCAGCAATGGATTCTTTACATCACCAAACTGTTTACCTGTGATTTTTTCCATTTTATGCAACGCATCTTTCACTTGCTGATCCAATACTTTTGGATATGTTTTTCTATTGCCATAATAGTACGTACACACTTCTGTTGTTACAGTAAAACCCGGCGGCACCGGTAACCGGAGATTGGGATGCCCCGCCATTTCGGCCAGGTTGGCGCCTTTGCCACCTAACAGGTTTTTCATTGATTCATTTCCATCGGCCTTACCCGCACCGAAGAAATAAACATACTTGATTGGTTTTTTAGCTGTTGCCATGATTGAAGTTTTTGAATTGAGAGGAACAATGGTTGTAGAACTGTGCAATCGCTTTGCTCCTTTTTTGAATTGTTTTATTCCGGAAGTAAAAGTAGACGGGTGCCCTTGGTCAAAGAATGACTGTTCGCACAGAAAAGACTTACCACCGTCAGTTTGCATCTCCTGTTTTGTGCTTATAGTTAATCAGAATTGAGAATTGGGATTCGTCTTTTTGTAATTTTTGCGTTCTATTGACAATGCCGTTTTATTGCTGTAGCTTTCTATTCCTTCCGCACAATGTGAACCATATTTTATTTCTGCCCTCTCTCATTTTTCACATTTTTAAACCAAACAAAACATGAAACAGTTTCTTACAGGAACGATGTTCTTCCTGCTGCTCACTGCCTGCAACAATCCCAAACCCGATGAAACAGCTGACACTGCTCCCACCCCCGCCGCAACAACACAACCGGTAGAATTTGCTGATGCCAAATACAGCGATATTGGTAAAAGCGGATTGGCCAGCATGACCACAGGCGATATTGATGCATGGAGTTCAAACTGGTCAGATAACATTGTATGGCAATGGAACAACGGTGATAGTATTGCCGGAAAAACAGCTGTGATCAATTACTGGAAAGACAGAAGAGGAAATCTGATCGATTCCATCAGCTTCAGCAACCAGATATGGTTACCTGTGAAAGTAAATCAGCCACAGGGAACAGAAGCACCGGGTATCTGGCTACTCAGTTGGTATAGTACCAATGCAAAATACAAAACCGGCAAACGTATGATACAGTCGATCCATACAGTGCAGCATTTTGATGCCAACGATAAAATTGACCGGGTAATTCAATACCTCGACCGTGTGCCCATCAATGCAGCAATGGCCAAATAAAATTTCGCATGCTTGATCGATCGAGTCCGGAGGCTTGCTTCCGGGCTTTTTATTTGTACCCTGTTAAAAAATGACAAACGGAAACGATTCTGATCGATATCTTACTTTCTTTGAACCACAAAAAACAATCAGCAACATGCAGAAGGTATTTTTACTTGGATCTTTCTTCTTTGCAATTACTGCAACCGCTCAACAGAAAATTGATTTTGAAACCTACAATCCGCCATCAACATTGGTGGTGCCGCAACACCCGGTCACCAAAGCAAAGTTTCCGTTTATTGATGTACACAATCACCAGTTTCAAATGCCTTCCATGGATTTGAATAAACTTACGGTTGAAATGGATAAACTTAATATGCGGGTAATGGTGAACCTGAGTGGTGGCAGCGGCGACAATATTACCAAAGCTGTACAGAATGCAAAGCAAAACAAACCCGGACGTTTTATTGTGTTTGCCAATGTTGATTTTAAAGGTGTGGGCGAACCGGGCTGGGGCGAAAAAGCAGCAAAGCAACTGGAAGAGGATGTAAAGAATGGTGCCAATGGATTAAAAATTTACAAAAGCCTTGGCTTTAGTGTAAAAGAAGTAAATGGCAACCGTGTGCCGGTGGATGATGCACGGCTTGATCCTGTTTGGAAAAAAGCAGGTGACTTAAAAATACCTGTGATTATTCATACGGCCGATCCGAAATCGTTTTGGGATCCGCTGGATAATACCAATGAGCGCTGGCTCGAACTCATCATCAATCCCAACCGTAAACGTGGAGCCGATAATCCGGTGCCTTGGGAAACACTCATTAACGAACAACACAACCTCTTTAAAAAACACAAGAACACAACATTCATTGCTGCGCATTTTGGATGGTATCCCAACGATCTGCAAAAGCTCAGCAGCATCCTCGATGCAATGCCCAATGTGGTGGTTGAGTTTGGAGCCGTGATTGCAGAACTGGGTCGCCAACCCAAAGCTGCCAAAGCGTTTTTTATCAAATACCAGGATCGTATCCTGTTTGGAAAAGACAGTTGGGTGCCATCGGAATATGCCACTTATTTCCGTGTATTGGAAACAGAGGATGAATATTTCCCGTATCACAAAAAGTACCATGCTTACTGGGCGATGTATGGTATGGGACTCCCCGATGCAATCTTAAAGAAAGTGTATTATAAAAATGCACTCCGCATTATTCCCAATATTGATAAGAGTGGCTGGCCCGAATAAATGCTTACACAAAAAACCTCCGGGGTTCCAAAAAACCCGGAGGTTTTAACTTAAATACAATGGAAGGAACTATCCGCTCAAACATCAAACCCGGCATGAAGGTGCTGATTGTTTTAAAAAAAGATCAACGCACCGGTACATTAACTGAAGGCATTGTAAAAGATTTGCTCACCAGTGCCCCCAAACACCACCGTGGCCTTAAAGTGCGGTTGGAAGATGGACAGATCGGGCGTGTGCAGAAAATTGTTGCATCGAATCAATAATCGTTCGTTCATCTATCGTGTTCCGTTGCTCCGGTTTGTGCGCCCCACGAGCCAGCTATTAGTATTTCCTGTTCGTGCGACACGAACCATGGCATTAAAGCCCAATGTTGTAGGCAGTGCTATATAAACTCAGTGATAAAAATATTTGTCAAACAATCGCATTACATCAGAAAACCTTTTGTTATCAATGTCCTTAAATAATTCCGGGCTATGATATTGAAAAACTTTGTAGTTCTTTCCTCTAATAATTTCTAAAGTATACCAAGTTCCGTCGTCTACATTGTCTGTAAAGTCTTTGATTTGATATTGTGAAACAAAATTGTCAAAATTAAATGCTTGTAATTTGTTTAGAAATTCCAATGTCGAAATCCCTGGATTGAGTTTTATTTCTCTAATTAATGTGTCGGAAGAATAGTTGTAACACCTGCTATCCCAACGAGAATTCTTATTTTCGAAAGTGATTAGGTTGTAACCAAACATACTGCCTGTCCAAAGGCGAAGACAAAAACTGTCATTACTCTTTATTTCTGATAAATTAAATTTCTTAGACAATTGCTCATAGTAAGCTGGAATTATAATTAAGGAATATTCTTGTCTTTCATATTTTGCTTTTAATGAATCAAGTAACAGGGCCTGTCCATTAATTTGAAGCTGACTAACAACAAAAAGCAAGATTGTTATATAACGTAGTGTCTTTTGCATTGCCTACAAATCTTGTATTTACGTTATTATACGCAACAAATTTCAAAACGCAAAGCTTGTATATCAATATTTCACTTCCTTGGTTTGTGCCTCACGAACCTGGGTGCTTAAACCTCAAACCCGGCATGAAGGTGCTGATTATTTTAAAAAGATCAACGCACTGGTACATTAACTGAAAGCATTGTAAAAGATTTACTCACCAGTGCTCCCAAACACCATCGTGGCATAAAAATGCGGTTGGAAGGTGGACAGATTGGTAGGGTGCAGGAAATTGTTGAGTGATTCTAATAGGAAAGAACAGTAAGAGTAAACATGCAACGCTGATTTGTTGAAATTCCTGTCCGTTTTATACTACTTGTATCAGTTCATCAAATTAGAATTGGAAAAACATTTGGTTCCCGGGGATTACTTTGGCGATAAAATGGCCTTTTCTACATATGCTCATGCAGCATTTGTTGTATTAATTTTCTCTTTCTAAAAAGCCGTTGATAAATTTTCGTGTTGTAATTAATCAAAAGCCAATATATTGCAACAGGTAGCTTGCTTATAAATTTACTGCCGAACCTTATTTAACTCACCTGCTTATTTCTTCATTTCTAAACCAAAACAAACATGAGAAAACTGCTTACAGTGGTTTTGCTGCTGATGTGTTCGTTACACATCATGGCTCAGGAAAAGTCTGTTTCCGGTAAAATCACAGACGAACAAGGCGGTGCACCATTGGCTGGTGTATCGGTAGTTGTAAAAGGTACAACCATTGGTACCACAACTGCGGCCGATGGAACATTTCGTCTTAACGTTCCGGCCAGTGCGAAGTCCATCATTTTTACATTGCTGGATTATGAAACCCAGGAAGTAGCTATCGGTAACCGTACTACTTTCAATCTTACCATGACCTCCACTTCAAAAGCTTTGGAAGAAGTTGTAGTTGTTGCGTATGGTACGCAAAAAAGGGAATCGATCACCGGTTCTGTTTCAAAAATTGGTGCTGAGCAATTGGAACCACGTCTTACCACCAACATCTCACAGGCCCTTGCGGGTGCTGCTCCGGGTATTGCTGCTACATCCGGTAACGGACAGCCGGGTAGTTCAGCTGCCTTGCGTATCAGAGGTTTTGGTTCAGTAAATGCCAGCTCTGCTCCGTTGTATGTAGTGGATGGTTTCCCGTATGGTGGAGCCATTGGTGATTTAAACACCAACGATATTGAAAGTATTTCGTTGTTGAAAGATGCATCTTCAACAGCGCTGTATGGTGCACGTGCGGCCAACGGTGTGGTATTGATCACCACCAAAAGAGGTAAAGCAGGTACACCCAAGGTAAACCTGTTTGTAAATACCGGTTTTTCGGAAAGAGGTATTCCTGAGTACGACCGTGTAGGTGCGTACGAATATTATCCGCTTATGTGGCAGGCTATGAAACATGGTTTAATGTTTCCTACAACCGGTACTGGCCAAACTGAGGCAGTGGCAGCGCAAAATGCAACAAACGGAATTGCAGGACAAGTTTTCTATAATCCTTTTGGCGTACCCAATAATCAGATTGTGGATGTAAATGGTGTAATGAATCCAAATGCACGTCTGCTTTATAATGACTTTGACTGGTATGGTCCGCTTGAACGAAACGGTATGCGTAATGAGGTTGGTATCAACTTATCTTCAAAAGCAAACAAAACGGACTATTACTTTTCATTGAACTACCTGGACGATAAAGGGTTTGTGATCAAATCAGATTACAAACGTATCAATGCAAGAATTGCAATGAACACACAAGTGAAAGAATGGTTGAAAACCGGTGTTAACTTAACAGCGGCTATGGTAAGTTCAAACGAAGCTGCCGGTGATGGTTCTAACACC
Organism: uncultured Chitinophagaceae bacterium; assembly: GCA_964392955.1. Lineage (GTDB taxonomy): Bacteria > Bacteroidota > Bacteroidia > Chitinophagales > Chitinophagaceae > Lacibacter. Next base: position 9,042 of record CAYMSG010000055.1, read on the forward strand.
TTCATCAATCCGTTTGTGTTTGCAAGAGGCATGGGTCCGATTTTTCCGGTACGTGCATGGGATGCAACCGGCAACCCCATTCTTGATCCATTCGGTAACCAGTATTATGATTATGGTATTCACCCGGGTTCTATCAACAGACCTTCCGGTGCATCTCCCGGGCGTCATATCATTTATGAAACCATGTTGAACGAACGTATGTCAAAACGTAATAGCATCGTTGCACGTACCTATCTTGAAACTAAGTTTTTAAAATACTTTACCCTTACTGCCAATGCCGGTATTGATCTCAACAACACCAGTTCACAAACCTTCCAGAACCGTATTGTAGGTGATGGTGTAACTGCGGGCGGTACATCAGGACGCACAGCCAATGAGTTCAGAACCGTATCCTTCAACCAGGTGTTAAACTACAATCAAAAATTTGGTTTGCATGATGTGTCTGCCTTGGTGGGTCACGAGTCGCAACAAAACAACGATCAGTTCTTCAGCGGTTCAAGAAGAGGTATGAACCTCGATGGAAACATAGAGTTAGCCAACTTCGTAGTATTGAATGCTGTGAACGGTTCTTTTAACAGATTAAGAAGAGAGGGCTACCTGTCCAGCATAAAATACAATTACGATAACAGGTATTATTTCGATGTATCGTACCGCAGAGATGCTTCTTCCCGTTTCTCTCCACAAAGCCGTTGGGGTAACTTCTACTCAGCAGGTGCTTCATGGTCGGTAATGCGTGAGGCATTTATGGCCAATGTAAACTGGGTAAATAATTTAAAACTGAGAGCTTCGTACGGTACAGTAGGTAATGATGAATTGGGTTCCTTTTTTGAATACCAGGCATTATTCGGGTTGGGCTTTAATAATGCTACAGAGCCAGGTGCATTATTGGCAACCGTTTCTACTCCCGAGTTAACATGGGAAGTGAACAAAACCTTTAACATTGGTTTAGAATTCGGAATATTGAATAACCGCATTTCCGGTTCAATTGAATATTTTGATCGTGGATCATCGGAATTGTTGTTTGCCGTGCCACAGGGTTTATCTGCAGCGGTTATCGAACGCAACGAAAACATAGGAACCATGTGGAACCGTGGTATTGAAGCACAATTGAACTTTGATGTAATTAAAGTGAAAGATTTTAAGTGGGATGTACAATTAAATATCACCAGTTTAAAAAACAGAATTACCAAACTGCCTGAAACCACTCCAACAATCGTAAGTGGTACCAAGCGTTTGGAAGCTGGTCAAGATATTTTTGCCTTCTATTTACGTAAATGGGCTGGTGTTGACCCTGCTGATGGAGCTGCTTTGTTTTATGCAAAACCAGGTACAACCACTGCAATTCGTGTAAATGCAAAGGGTGATACATTGACAACAAACCCAACCAATGCAGATTTTCATTATGCAGGTACTGCAATTCCAAAGTTTTTTGGATCAGTGATCAGTACATTCACTGTAAAAGACTTCTCACTTTCGTTCTTATTGAACTACCAGGTAGGTGGTAAGTTTTACGATGGTAACTATGCCGGTTTGATGGGCGTAAGCTATGGCCGAGCTTTGCATACCGATGCATTGCGTGCATGGAAGAAGCCGGGTGATGTAACTGATATTCCACGATTAGACATCAATAATACAGGGAATTTCAATTCACAGTCTGACCGATTCCTGATCGATGCGTCTTATATCAATTTCCGGAACGTTACGCTTACTTACAAATTGCCAAAATCGTTCCTGGGTAATATCGGATTCGACCAGGCAAGAGTATATGCTGGTGGTGAAAACCTGTTGATCGTATCAAAACGCAGAGGAATGAACCCGGCCGAAAGTTTTAATGGAACAAACAGCCCTGTGTATGTACCAAACAGGTTATGGAACCTGGGCATCAATGTTACATTCTAATTCTCATTCAGTCATTCTTAATATAACAGAATATGAAAAAATTAATAATTGCAATTACTTTCCTCAGCCTGCTAAGCACGGGTTGCAAAAAGGATTATTTTGATGTAGGGCCAACGGGTGACGCCGATGCTGCTGCTATCTTCACAACCACTGGCAACGCCGCTAATGTAATGAATGGTATTTACCGTTATTTATACAGCCGTTTCAGTGCACAGAACCAACCCGGCCAAGGTGGTATTATGCTCATGTTTGATTTTATGGGCGAAGATCTGCACCAGCCCAATGCAAGTTGGTACACACCCGGTAACGGAACCGGTGGATGGGTAAACCACCGCAATGATGCGTACGGATATGTGGAGTATCCTTTCCGCTTATACTACCGTTGTATCGGTAATGCCAACTCTTTGTTGGATAATATTGATGCGGCTGTGGGTACAGAAGCAGATAAGAACAGGCTCAAGGCTGAGGCTTTAACTATGCGTGCCTGGTCTTACTTCTATCTCGTGCAAATTTATGGTAAGCGCTATGCAGCGGGTGGAAACAATACACAGTTAGGTGTTTCCATGACTTTAACTGCCAAACCTGAAGGTTTAAAGTTGCCACGATCTACTGTAGAAGAAAACTATACGCAGATCATTAAAGATCTTACCGATGCAATTGCTGCCTTTGGTTCAGCATCTGCACCTCCTACTGGTCCGCAACAGAAATCACACTTGTCACTGAAAGCCGCATTGGCGATCCGGGCAAGAGTAGCAATGGCACAACAGGATTATGTAAACGCAGCCGCTTTTGCGAAGCAGGTAGTTGATCTGGGTGGTCATTCTCTCATGAGCAATGCTGCTTACCAGGCAGGGTTTAATGATTTGTCAAATCCGGAGTGGTTATGGGGCGCTTATATACAAGACGATCAGGGCGACACGTTCGGATCTTACATGGCACAGATTTCGTACAACGGTAATACTACTTACATTCGTGGTACTCCCAAGCGTATCAATTCAGCATTGTATGCTCAGTTAACAGATACTGATGTACGTAAAAAAATGTGGGAGCCTGCACCAACTGCAGCGAATTTCCCGCTTCCAACAACAGCGTTTGTACGCTCTCCTTATATGAGCCGGAAGTTCTCGATCAGAGGCCTCCCAACCATTGGTGATGTTCCTTATATCCGTTTGGCAGAAATGTACCTGATCATGGCTGAGGCATATGCACGTACAGCTGGTAAAGAAGCAGATGCACAGCAGGCATTGTTTACATTGATGAAGAACAGAGATCCCAATTATACATTAAGTACCAACACAGGCCAGGCATTGATCGATGAGATCATGTTGCACCGTCGTGTGGAACTTTGGGCAGAAGGTCACAGATGGTTTGATCTGAAGCGTTTGAACCTTCCTTTGGATAGAACACTTGTACCAAACTACGTTCCTGCATCAGCAGGTGGTTTGATGCAGGTGCCTGCAGGAAGCAACCTGTGGGAATTTGTTATTCCGATTTCCGAACTTCAGGCCAATCCAAACTCAGTACAAAATCAATAAATTGATTCTTTCATGAGCAATAAAAGAGGCCATGCAGTATGCATGGCCTCTTTGTTTATAGATCATCAAAGTAAGTATGTTGTAATCAATTCACCACAGCATTGATCTTTTGCCAAAGCTCATTGTCAAAACCACTCAGTGCAAACGATGGGTTGCCAGGGTCGGATGCCTCTCCCATTCGTACGATCACCATGTTGCGGCTAGGCACAACATAGATGCGTTGATCTTCGGCTCCCATGGCTGCATACATATCGGCCGGTGCATTGGGAATTAAGGTACCCGGGTACGTGGTTTGCCCGTTGGGCAACATAAAACTTGTTTTTCCATTCAACCACCACATGTATCCATACGATGGATTGATGCTTTGTGAGGTGTTGACGCTTGCAGTAAAATAAGGTTCATTCACCACCTGCTCGTTGTTCCACTTTCCTTTATTTAAGGCCAATAATCCAAACCTCGCCATACTCCTGGTATTGCTGTGATAGATACGGAAAATGAGTCCGTTATTCCAGGTTCCCTCCATGCCTATTTTATCCCGCAGCTTGTTGTTGAAAT
>CAYMSG010000056.1:0-9633 GCA_964392955.1 uncultured Chitinophagaceae bacterium
CCCGGCGATACGGTCAATACATTGGAACGCATCATCAGCTTTGGCAACCGTTACCAGGCCAATGTACAAAGCAACACCAATACCTTGTTTGGCGAAAGTATGATGATGGAAATTCCTACACCCAAAATTGTAAACTGTGAAGAATGGACATTGACGGAGAAACTGGATCATGAAAAAGAGATCACCGGTATCTTCATCAGCGGTCACCCACTTGATCATTTTAAATTTGAATTACAGCATTACAAGATCACTCCTCTGTCTGAGTTCAACGAGTTTAAAGAAGCTATTTTGCTGCATGCAAATCCATTTCAGCAATTTCGGTTAGCCGGTCTTGTTACCTCGCATAACCAGCGTGTAACCAAAACCGGAAAGCAGTTCGGTATTTGTTCAATCGAAGATTATACAGGCAATGCTGAGTTTGCATTGTTTGGTGAAGACTTTGTAAAATTCAAAGATCACTTTACACCCGGTGCTGTTGTATTTGTAACAGGCGCCTTTAAAACACGCTGGAACAAGGATGATGATTTTGAATTCAAGATCAGCCAGGTACTGTTGCTGGAAACCGTGAAGCGTACCATGACCAGGCAACTGATTGTGGATATTGAACCACGTTTTCTTACCGAAGAGATGGTAACATTTATGGAGAAGAATGTAAAAAAGAATCCCGGCAAGAGCAACCTGAAATTCAATTTATATGAACCAAAAGACAACTGGAAAATTGGCATGTACACCGTAGAGAAAGGCTTTGAAATGAATGATGAAATGGCGGCATTCCTGCTTGATAAACCGGAAATGAATGTTACCGTTGTGCATTCCTGATACAATCCATTAAACCAAACAGCAGAACAAATGAATCAATTGTACAAACTTCTTGTTATCCTTCTGCTGCTGTTGGCAAGTTGCAGCGAAGGCAGAAATGAGAATAACAATACTGAATCGAAAATACCAACAAAGGCTCTAACCGAATTTGAAAAAATAAAGATCACAGAACTCAATGGCAGCCCAATTGATCTGCGGCAATACAAAGGCAAAACACTTTTTATCAATTTCTGGGCAACCTGGTGCAAACCCTGTATTAAGGAAATGCCATTCATTCAAAAAGCAATGGAGGAATTAAAAGATGAAGAAGTGGTTTTCTTATTTGCTTCGAATGAAAGTTTGGACGACATCAAGACATTCCAACAAAAAAACAGCTATGATTTTCATTATGTAAAACTGGAAAATCTGGAAGCATTGAATGTGATGACATTGCCTACTACCTATATTTTTAATGCAGCGGGGAAACTGGTGTTCTCAGAAATGGGATACCGGGAATGGAACAGCAAAAGCAATCTTGATCTGATTCGAAACGCAGGAAAATAATATGAACAAACTGATAACCATCTTTACGCTGATTATTGTATTTGCATCATGTGCAGATAAAACAACCGAAACAAAAACAACAGGAGAATTAGTAACACTTTCCTCCCCCACCGCTGATTCATCTGCAGAACCTTATCTGTTTACTGATGCAAATGGCATCGTTCATCTTTCATGGGTGCAGAAAAAAGGAAAAGAATCTTCGCTTCATTTTTCTACACTTATAAATGATCAATGGACAGCACCTGTTACGATCAGCAGCGGCAACAACTGGTTTGTAAACTGGGCCGATTATCCCGTTGTTGCTTCTGATGCAAACGGAAACATGCTTGCACATTTTTTAGAGAAAAGTGATACAGCGAAGTTTACATACGATGTAAAAATAACAGCATCAGCAGACAATGGTAAAACCTGGAGCATCCCAACAGTTTTGCATGATGATGGCAAGAAGGCGGAACATGGTTTTGTCTCCATCATTCCATACAACGATCAGTATATGGTATCGTGGCTTGATGGAAGAAAGACGGCGATGGAAGGCGATCACAACGGCCATGAAGGGCATCACGGAGAAATGACGTTACGTGGCGCATTACTCGATAAAAAAGGAACAAAAACAAACGAATGGGAACTCGATGGCAGGATCTGCGACTGCTGTCAAACAACCATTGCCATCACAGATAACGGGCCCGTTGTTGTGTACAGAGATCGTTCCAATGAAGAGATCAGGGATATGTCGATCGTACGCTTGGTGAATGGAGAATGGACACAACCCAAAACCATCTTTGCCGATGAATGGAAGATTGCAGGTTGCCCGGTGAACGGACCAAGAGCCGATGCCATTGGCAATAATTTAGCGATTGCCTGGTTTTCGATGAAAGACAAGAATGCGGAAGTGAAAGTTATTTTCTCAACAGATGGTGGCGCTACCTTTCAACAACCGATCCGTATTGATCAAGGAAAAGCAATTGGCCGTGTTGATCTGGTAATGCTTGATGAAAAAACAGCAATGGTAAGCTGGATGGAAGGTGCAAGCATCAAAGCAATAAAAGTAAACGCTGATGGTTCAAAAGGACAGCCAATCCTACTTGCAGAATCTTCCGATTCAAGATCAAGCGGCTTTCCACAAATGACCAAAGCAGCTGATAAGTTGATCTTTGCGTGGACAGATAATACAGCAAAAACGATCAGGCTGGCAAGTATCAGATTGTAAATAAAACCTCCGGGGTTTTAGAAACCCCGGAGGTTTATCTGACCTGGCTGAACATGGGAAACCAGCAGTTAACAGCCTTTTAACTGCCAATCTTGTAGTACATCCTGTCGTTTTTTATTTGTGAACAGTTGTGGATAATGACATAACATCAGATTAACGGGAATGGGCTTAAATTTGTTCCTTCATTCAAAAAAAATTAAAAGGATATACATTATGGCACTCCAATTTACAGATGCAAACTTCCAGAGTGAAGTACTCAGTTCAGATAAACTCAGTGTAATTGACTTTTGGGCAGAATGGTGCGGACCTTGCCGTGCAATCGGACCAGTTATTGAAGAATTGAGTAAAGAATACGATGGTAAAGTAAAAGTAGGAAAAGTGAACGTGGACGAAAACCCACAGGTGAGCATGAACTACGGTATTACTTCTATCCCTGCCATCCTCTTCGTGAAGAATGGTCAGGTAGTTGACAAATTAGTAGGCGCACAGCCAAAAGGTAATTTCGTGAAAAAGATCGAACAGCACATGTAAGATTTTAGTACAACGATCATAGAAACCCGTTTCAGTTTTTGAAACGGGTTTTTCGTTTTAGATCCGTACAGCAGTTAAAAAACGATTTTGACAGGGCATTGCCGCAACTGACCATTCATTACTCATCACTCATCACTCATTATTCATCACTCATTATTCATCCCTCATCTTTCCTTCCATTTATTCACATTCATTCAACATTCATTCATCCTTCTGTGCTTTATAAAATCTATTAATTAATTTCAAAGCATTAATACTAAAATGCCTTCATGAGCACAATCGCCCTTTCAGCTACCGTGGTTACCGGACACTATGGTTTTGCTGATATTCACAAACAAACCGACAACGATCATCATCTGCTGGTATCTACCAAAAGTTTTGCGCCGGAAGAAGTAATCTCTCCTTTTTCATCCAGTGAAATTCATGCAACACCTTCCCGTTATACCGTACAGGTAAACGAGCATGAGCATATCATTTTACAACCGGCGTTTCTGCAATACATCAACCACAGTTGTAACCCCAATGCTTTTTTTAATACCACAACCATGCAGTTGATTGCATTACGAACGATTGAACCGGGCGATGAGTTCACGTTCTTCTACCCTTCTACCGAATGGTTCATGGCCGATCCGTTTCAATGCCTGTGTGGCGAAGCAAATTGTATTGGTATCATCAGAGGTGCAAAAGAACTCAGTGTTGACGTGCTGGCCAACTACCGGCTTACTGATTTCATTGCATCCAAACGTAACCATTTGAATGATTAAACTGTTACATTTACAGCATGCTTTCGAACCCGTTTCATTCACTTTCTTCTGCTGAACATCCGCTGTTTATCTGGGTACTGGCGCCGCATCTGCAAACCAACGATGCCAATCTTGATTACTACTACGATTTTACGCAAAGCATCGACGAATACACAAAGGTTTTTGAAGAATTACAACTTAACTGGAAATGGCAACCGGTTACGCAATCAAACTTCAAAGAAATCATTGATCATATTGCCGCTACCACTTCGTTTCAAACACCCATTGTTTTAAATTTATGTGATGGAGATGAAGTAAATGGCACTCCCGGCGTTTCTGTGATTCATTACTTAAAAGAGAAGCAATTAATTTATACAGGAGCCGATGCGGCGTTCTACGACAATACAACTTCAAAGATTGTAATGAAGGAGTTGTTTGACAAAGCGGGTATTCCGCATGCCAAATGGGTACCCATCCACCATACCAAACAAAAGCTGAGCGGCATTTGTGAATTTGTAGGTACGCCCATGATCGTAAAGCCGGCAGTAAGTGGCGGTAGTATGGGATTAGGTGTAAAGAATGTGGTACATACAACCGATGAACTGAAAGCATTGGTGAAAGAATTGTTTGATGGTTATCACGGCTGGGATCTTACATTTGGCGGATTGGTGGCGGAGGAATTTATTAACGGACCTGAATACACCGTATTCCTTTCCGGCTCCCATCATTCGCCACGCAGCCGCAAAGTATATACACCGGTTGAACGCATTTTTCATAAAGACTTACCCGATACTGAAAAGTTTCTTTCCTTCGATCGTTTATGGGAAATCTATGAAAAAGAAAAACCGCTCGGTGAGTACGAAGATTTTTACCAGTATCATTTACCACCCATCAGTCTGCATAAAAAAATCATGGACCTGAGCTGGAAAGCTTATTGTGCAGTTGGCGGAACGGGGTATGGCCGTATCGACATCCGAATGGATAAAGCCACCGGTAAATTGTATGTGCTGGAAGTAAATGCACAATGCGGATTGAGTGAAGATGAAAATTATACGTCCATCGGAGCGATTGTTCGTTTAAGCAATCAATCATACACGGGTTTAATTCTGCACATCCTTCAGGATGCCGTGCAGCGTCATCACAAAAAACAAAAAAAGGCAGTGGCTGTGCGTTAACAGCAAGTTGTTATGAAGATATGTGTACTGCAACCCGACTATTCTACTTCTGCTGTTGATTATCAATATTACGATCCCGCACGGAACTTATCGCATCTGTTACCTCATGTGCAGTTCGATCATGTGTTACTCAACAAACTTACCACCTACAAGCAACTGCTGGAGCTGAGTAAAAAAGGCTACGATTGCTTTGTGAATTTATGTGAAGGTTACCTTGAATGGGAAGTACCGTCCATTGATGTGATCTATACATTGGAACTGCTGAATCTTCCTTTTACAGGGCCCAACAGTTTGTTATATGATCCGCCAAAAGAACTGATGAAGTATGTGGCGTACACCGAAGGAGTTGCCACTGCCAATTATGCATTGATCGAAACAGTGGAACACCTGGAGTTACAGGTAAAGCATCTGTCGTTTCCCTTGTTTGTAAAACCATCAAAAGCAGGTGACAGTTTGGGTATTGATGAACATTCTGTTTGCCACAACATGGATGAACTGCAGCAAAAAGCATTTGCCGTATTGCAGCATTATCCGCAACTGCTGATCGAAGAATATATTGCCGGCCGGGAGTTTACGGTATTGGTGGCAGCCGATGCAAACGATGAAAAGAAATGCAGGGTATTTCAGCCCATTGAATTTATTTTTCCGGAAGGAAGAACGTTTAAAACATATGCCCTCAAAACATCGGAGTTACATCCCGAAAGCAATATACCTGTAACCGATCTTGCAATCAGGCAACAACTAACGGAGGCGGCTCAGCGAATTTTCCGCAGCTTTGGCGGTGTTGGCTATGCCCGCATGGATTTTCGCATGAACGATGCCGGTAAACTCTTTTTCCTGGAAGTAAATTTTACCTGCTCTGTTTTTTATACCGATGGTTACGAAGGCAGTGCCGATTATATTATTAAAGCCGATGGCATTGGCCAGGCCGGTTTTCTGCAACACATCATTCACGAAGGCATTGCCCGTCACAAACGCAGGCAAAAGAAATATGTAATGAAAGGCAATTCCATTGCCGGTTTTGGTATTTACGCCACCTGTGCCATTGCTGAAGGCGAAGTGATCTTCAAAGGTGAGGAACGTCCGCAACGCATCGTTACAAAACGCTATGTAGAGGAAAACTGGCTGCCCGAAGAGAAATTACTTTTTAAACATTATGCCGTTCCGCTCAGTACCGAAGTGTATGTGCTGTGGGACAATAACCCATCGGAATGGGCGCCGCAAAACCATTCCTGCCGACCGAACACTGCTTACAAAGGCCTCAACCTAGTAGCATTAACACCCATTTTACCGGGTCAGGAGCTCACGATGGACTACGCAAACCTCCTCGATGAAAGTGCCGAAATATTTGAATGCCAGTGCGGTACACCCGATTGCCGAAAAATAATTTCAGGTGCCCAAGGAAATTCTGTCACCCAAAAGGAACAAATTTTCAGGCAACACTGACAAGGCATCGGCCTACCTTTGCAGCTCCTTACTAATCCGCCACCGACAAAAAGTTTTACATACACTAAACGCCGGTAATTCTGCACAGTCTATTGTTCAACATTGTAAAACGAAAGGAGTTGTTATGCCAGGAAAATGGATCGTTCAAACCATCATTCAACAATACAAGTACCGGTTGTCACTCACCTACACCCTGTTTGGCATTGAGATGCTGGGCTTGTTGTTACGTCCGTATTTTCTGGGCGAGGCAGTGAACGGACTCATCAAAGGCAGTTACAATGGATTGATTTTTCTTATTGCTGCGCATTTACTGTGGGTTGTTACCGGCACCATCCGTCACCGTTACGATTCACGCACTTACTCCGATATCTACACCGGGCTTGTGGTGAAACTGGTGAGCCGCAACAAAAACAAACATCTGTCACAACTAAGTGCCCATTCTACCTTGTCACGGGAGTTTATTGACTTTCTTGAATTTGATCTCAATTATATTATTGAAGCAGCATACAATATCATTGGTTCGCTTATTCTTTTGTTCTTTTACGACGTACAGGTAGTGATGGTTTGTTTACTGATGTTGATACCGGTAACCATCATCAGTTATTTCTATGGAAAACATATGCGTCGCCTCAACAAACTGAAGAACGATGAACTGGAACAACAGGTATCGGTACTTGCAACGAAAAATCCGTTACGCATCAGCGAACATTACTCTCAATTACGTAAATGGCAGATCAAGATCAGCGACCAGGAAGCGTGGAATTTTGGTGTGATGGAATTACTGGTAATGGTGATCATGACAGCTTCCCTGCTCATTGTTTCAAATGCAGGTGCCGGTGCAGCACATACAGAAGCTGGCGACCTGATCGGTATCTATACCTATATCCTGAAATTTGTAAATGGTCTTGATACGGTTCCCTATATGATCCAGCGAACAGCTACGTTAAAAGATATATTGCACAGAATAGAACTGGAACCGGAAGAGAAACTGGAAGGAGATCCGGTTGCTGTTACTGCAGCGTAAACCGTGGAATCAGGAATTGGGTATTCGGAATTAGTATCCACTCTTCCTCACCAAATTCCTTATTACTAATTCCAAACTCCTTACTACCCTTACTTCTTTTCAATCACTTTCATATCGGGCAGCAAGGTCATTACAAGTAAAACCAATGCCAGTGCGAAGTAAACATAAAGCCAGGCCGTTGTTTGCGGGCACTCTCCTCCCTGGCAGGTTGAAAGCAGTACAAGGTTACGCAATGCCCACGCAAAACTAATTGCACCCACATACAGATTTGCTTTTTTTGCCCACACTTTCGGAAGCAGGAAAAATACAACCGCTATGCAAAATAGTATCACATTCATCAATACCGGCTTTCCATACTTGCCAAAGGTTTCTGAACCGAAACCGGTAACACTTGCATTAATGGAAGGGATATATGACCAGGTAAATGTGCCGACAAGGATCATCAGCAATCCTGCTGCAATACCGATATAATTGGAGTAGCGCATAATCTTTAAACAGAAAAAGCGCAGGAACTGTTCCAACGCTTTTCATTTTTTTTGAGGTCCCGAGCGGATTCGAACCGCTGTACGAGCTTTTGCAGAGCTCTGCCTAGCCACTCGGCCACAGGACCAATTTGTGAGGTGCAAATGTAGTATATTCGGGCAAATACTCCCAAAGAACTATGCAAAGAATTGCAGAAAGTGAACTAATCATCAACAACAGAGGTGCTGTTTACCATTTAGATGTGCATCCTGATGAATTAGCAAACACCATCATTACAGTTGGCGACCCGGATCGGGTGAAAGAAGTTTCCAAGCATTTTGATTCCATCGAACACCGATCCCAACACCGTGAATTTGTAACGCATACCGGCTTTGTTGGCAAAAAAAGAATTTCGGTGGTATCAACCGGTATTGGCCCGGATAATATTGATATTGTATTGAATGAACTGGATGCCCTTGTGAATATTGATTTTGAAACAAGAACGATCAAACCAACACTCACCTCTTTACATATTATTCGCCTTGGGACATCAGGTGCATTGCAGGCCGATATTCCAGTTGATGGATTTGTGGTTTCTACACATGGATTAGGGATCGACAACTTGTTGCATTTTTACCGGCACGACAGCAATGAAGAGGAAAAACAGATTATGCAATCGTTCGTAACACATACACAAGTGCAGGATAGTTTATCGTACCCCTATGTTACAAGTGCGGGTTCGCAGTTGCTCAAACATTTTGTAGAAGGGTATCATCATGGCATTACCGTAACCTGCCCGGGATTTTATGGTCCGCAGGGACGGATGTTGCGATTGGGTTTATCCAACCCCGCCTTGATCGACCGGTTAACGCAGTTTCAGTTTGGTCAACATCGAATCACCAACTTTGAAATGGAAACAGCAGCCATTTATGGATTAGGTAAAATGATGGGGCATCAATGCCTTTCCATCAGCGCCATTGTCGCCAACCGGGTCAAAAAAGAATTCAGCAAAGATGGCGGATTAGCTGTTGAGAATTTGATTCAGAAATCATTGGGGATAGTCGCTGCTATTAGTTGAAGGTTTAACGTTTCAGGTTCATGCTTCACAAACAGACAACAGCTATTAAAATCGTAATTTTAACTTTCAACTTGAAAAATTCAACTTTAAACTGATCAATGACCATCCCTTTCTACAAATACCAAGGTACCGGCAACGATTTCGTTATCCTGGATAATCGTGCTGGTAATTTTACGCAATTAACCAGCGTACAAATAGCCTATTTATGTGATAGGAGATTTGGCATTGGGGCCGATGGGTTGATGATGCTGCAGCTCAAAGATGGCTACGATTTTGAAATGCTGTACTACAATGCCGATGGCAACGAAGGCAGCATGTGTGGCAACGGCGGACGCTGTTTGGTGGCCTTTGCAAAGCAGATGGGCGTAATCGACAAAACGGCTGTATTCCTTGCTACAGACGGGTTTCACGAAGCAGTGGTGAAAGAAAACGGGTGGGTGGAATTGAAAATGAAAGACGTTCACAGCATTGAAAAAAGCGATGATCATGTGGTTTTAAATACAGGATCGCCGCATTATATCCGCTGGGAAAAGGATATCGCAAAAACCGCAGTTTATGATGAGGGAAAACGCATTCGTAATTCCTCCCCTTTTGCAAAAGAAGGC
>CAYMSG010000056.1:9643-12906 GCA_964392955.1 uncultured Chitinophagaceae bacterium
CAGGTTCACGAAGATGCTCTCAGCGTACGTACCTACGAACGGGGTGTAGAAGCCGAAACCCTGAGTTGTGGTACCGGAGTTACAGCAGCAGCAATAGCCGCCAGTAGCCCCACCATCGGACAGCAGGAACAAAAGATCCTGACACCGGGCGGAGAGTTGAAAGTGAAATTTGAAAAAATATCCGACTCGTCTTTTGAAAACATTTGGCTTTGTGGCCCCGCCACATTTGTCTTCAGCGGAACGATCGAACTTTAATCCAATATCCAAAAACCCTAACCCTACACCCAATGATCGCAAAACGCTATCATTTAAATAAGTTCCAGATCATCAGCCATGCTGAGAATACCATTGAGGACATTTTAAAACAATGCAGGCAAATGGATGAGGTTCAGTTTTTCTATAAATCTGAACAATGGTCTGTTGCTGAAAACCTGGAACATCTTTCACTCAGTTTACATAAAAGCTGGCTTGGCTTATTTGCGCCTAAATTTTTATTGAAGTGGAAGTATGGCAAACCCGATCACGCATCGCTTTCCTACGAAGAACTGCTGCAGGTGTACTATCAAAAACTCGATGCCGGTTATGAGCAAGACAAACGCTATATTCCGGTTGTGAAAGAAGAAAAAGGAGCGAAAGAAAAACTGATCACCAGGTTTGAACACCTCACGGTGAAATTCCTTGACCAGATCCGTTATTACTGGGAAGACGAAAACATGGACGAATACCAGGTACCACATCCTGTATTAGGCATGATCACTATAAGAGAACTACTTTATTTTAACCTGTTTCACAACACCCATCATTACAAGACCATCCGAAACAGGAAAAACGAAGCACTGGAATTTTCAACTGCAGATTAGTTACCGGCTCTTACCTTTGCGCCGCTATGCTGCAATTCTTCAAAAACGAAAATGGCAAAACCCTTGCTATTGAAAAGCCCGAAAGCGGGGCATGGATTAATATTGTTCCGCCGTTAAAGCAGGAAGAGTTTACCGAAATTGCAGAAGCATTAGACATCCCAATCGATTTTCTTGCCGACTCACTTGATATTGATGAACGCTCCCGGTACGAACTGGAGGATAACGTAAAACTGATCGTTATTAAAACACCGGCCGAAAACAACTCGTTCAACGACAGTGATGCATTTTACATCACCATTCCCATTTGCATCATTTTAACGCACAACCAGATTGTAACCGTTAATTCGTTTGATAACGGAGCCATCAAAAAATTCCTGAATACGTTTCAAAACCGCCACCCCGATAAACGGAACATGATGGTGCTGAAGGTATTTGAAAAAGTAGTGCAGGCTTACATGGAGTTTTTAAAAGAGATCAACCACCGCAGAAATTTACTGGAGCAGAAATTATACGATGCCAACAGGAATGAAGAGTTGCTGGACCTGATGCGTATTCAGAAAAGCCTGGTGTATTTTGTTACAGCATTGCGCAGTAATGAAATGCTGTTGATGAAACTGCAACGCACCAAATTTCTTGCGCTAAATGAAGAAGAAGATGAGTTTTTGCAGGATCTGATCGTTGATACCAGTCAGGCCCTGGAGATGGCGAATATATATACCAATATCCTCAGCTCAACCATGGATGCCTTTGCCAGCCTCATCAGTAACAATCAGAATCAGGTAATGAAGCGTTTAACATCCATTACTATCATGTTGCAACTGCCAACCCTGGTGGCCAGTATTTACGGGATGAATGTACCCATACCCGGTGCCCATTCCTCGTTTGCATTTTATTTTCCGATCCTGATTTCACTTGTGCTGTCGTTATTGCTGGGTATTTTCTTTTTACGAAAGAAGTTATTTTGAGTACTTGTTCACCATTCATTAATCAACAACAATGTTCAACATACGGGTTTACGGCATCATTATTAACGAACACAGGCAGGTATTGGTGAGCGATGAGTTTATACGTGGTGCTTACATTACAAAATTTCCCGGCGGTGGTTTGGAGTTTGGCGAAGGCACCAGAGATTGCCTGAAACGGGAAATGAAAGAAGAGTTGAACATTGAAGCTGAAATTGGCGATCATATTTACACTACCGATTTTTATCAACGCAGTGCATTCAATACAGCACACCAGATCATTTCGATTTATTATCATGTAAAACCATTGGAACCGATTCTTGTTCCGTTCAAACAAACCCCGTTTGATTTTGCCCCGCATCAAATTGCCGACCCCAAAGGTGAAGCTGAAGTTTTCCGGTTAATTGACTGGCACATGTTTGATGCAGATGTAGTTACCCTTCCAATTGATAAAGTAGTTGTACAATTGTTGAAGGCAAAACTGTGAGTGGTGAGTAGTAAGTGGTGAGTAATCGGGCCCGCAAGCAAACACGGATTTGCTAATTGACTATTGCCTGTTGCATATTTTATCTAAGCTTGCATCGCTGCCAATTTCATTTCAGCAGCCCGTTCTTTTCCGAGATAGCGTTCAATCACCGAATGCATCAGGTAGATAACCGGTGTTAAACAGATGGCTACAATAAATTTATACGCATAGTTAACCACACCTACGGCTAAAAATAAATTCAAAGGCCACACAAAATCATTCCCCTGCTGATTGACTCTTGTACCAATATAAAATGCAATAAAGAGCACCACAAAACTGTCGATGAACTGCGATACCAATGTAGAGCCGGTTGCCCGCAGCCAGATATTTTTTTCGCCTGTTACTTTTTTGATGCGGTGAAATACAAACACATCGATCAACTGCCCCAAGATAAATGCTGTTAACGAACCAATGATGATAAAACCACCCTGCCCCAACACACTGTTATATGCCTTTTCCATATCGGGTACACCACTACCCTGTTTGCTGGTAATGAAAAAATCGGCTGGTGTAAGATTCATCGCCAATACAAAAACCAGGAAGGCAAAACAGATCAACCCGGCTGTGAGATAGGAAAGAAAACGAACTCCTTTCATTCCATAATATTCGTTAATGATATCGGTCATAATAAATACTACCGGCCACAGCAATACGCCTGCCGTTAAATTCACCGACAATACATTACCAAATAACTTCAGTTCCAGGGGCGAAAAACCGAGTGTTTTTTCCAATGAAAAGATCTTTACCCCAATGATCTCTGCAATCAATGCATTAGCAATAAAAAAACCAGCCAACACCAGGAAGAGTTTGGTTGCTTTATCGGTAAGCAGTTGTTTAATCATGAAAAGAAATAAAAAAGTTGAAAAATAAAAATCGCCACATTAATGAAATGGACCGATTTAACCGTGAACGGCA
>CAYMSG010000057.1:0-8353 GCA_964392955.1 uncultured Chitinophagaceae bacterium
TGTATTAAGTGAATCATTTACAGGAAACTCTTTCACCGGCCAATCGTTTTGATCCCATCCACGACCGATCAACCATTCGCCGGGTTGTAATGTTTGCTCGGCTGCATGCTTTTGCAAACGCTGTAAACATTCGCTCCAACTGGTTGTACCAGTAAGATCAACAGTTCGAAGGCCCAATCCATAGCGGTAAAAATGGGCATGTGCATCAATAAAACCGGGATATAAAAATTTCCCTTGCAGATCGATCAGTTCTTTGGCGTTGAAGTTTTGCTGCAGTTCGGCCGATGTACCGGTGGCAACAATTTTTCCATCTTTTACAGCCACTGCTTCTGTTTTTGAAAAAGCAGAATCAATGGTATACACTGTTCCGTTGATCAGCAGTGTATCAACTTCGGTTTTGGAATTGCATTGTGTAAACACAATTGTGATGGCAACGAGAAAAAGCAATCGGATCATAATAAGTAGTTGTGATGGTATAACCCAAAAAAACAATGATTGTTTATACGGGTTTGAATGAATGTTATTGATGGTTATTCTGCCGGACAAATGGAAACAACCAAAATGAAGCGGTGAGCTGAGCGATAAAGCTTTTCCCTTCAAACGGGAACATGTATGGCGGATTCTATGTGGCAAATTTCAAACAATAAAAATGAGCACATGAATTTAACTTGTTTTGTCCATCATCCTTGTATTTTTACTGCCTGATTTTATTTTTATGTATTCAGCCGATTCTACCAAGCAATTACAACAAACCACTGCCAGCCTGCTTCAACAGTTACAAAGCTCACCGATTGGAGAAGAACAGATCGATGCATTGCGGGCTGCTCTCCGCTTTCATGAATACCGTTATTATATTCAAAGCGATCCGCTCATCAGCGATTTTGAATATGATCAATTGTACAAAGCACTGGAAAAAATAGAAGCGGCCAATCCATCACTTATTACCAATGATTCGCCTACACAACGTGTAGCCAAAGGGTTGGGAAATGATTTTAAGAAAGTACAGCACCTGGTTCCCATGCTGAGTTTGGAAAATTCATACAACGCAGATGACCTGCTGGATTGGGACCGGAAAGCAAAAGAAGCAAGTGGTTTAACTGAAATTGAATATTGTGTAGAACCGAAGTTTGACGGTGCCAGTATTTCGATCATTTATGAAGATGATAAACTGGTGCGTGCTGCCACACGTGGCGATGGAACAGAAGGAGAAGAAATTACCACCAATGTACGGCAGATACGTTCCATTCCTTTGTCAGCTGATTTTTCGACCTATGGCATCAAACAAATTGAAATACGTGGCGAGATATTGATGAGTAAGAAAAATTTCAAAGCCTACAATGATCAGTTGGCGGAAGAAAATTTACCGCCACTTGCCAATCCACGCAATGCCGCCAGTGGAAGCTTACGGATTAAAGATGCAAAAGAAGTAGCACGCCGCAACCTCGAAGCATTTTTATACCATGTAGGTTATGTTGCAATGACTGATACCAAACAACCAACGTATGATGTATTACACACACACAGCGGCGCCCTAAAGATGATGTGGGAACTGGGTTTCCGCAGTCCTGAAAAAGAAAAAAAGATCTGCAACGGCATACAGGAAGTGATTGACTACTGCAACGAGTTTGAACAAAAGCGTGATACACTGCCCTATGAAATTGATGGCATGGTGATCAAAGTGAACGATCTTGAATTGCAGGATAAAATGGGGATGACAAGCCATCATCCACGCTGGGCCATTGCTTATAAATTCAAAGCAAGACAAGGCACCAGTAAATTACGTTCAGTTGAATACCAGGTAGGTCGAACAGGTGCGGTTACCCCTGTTGCCAAGATCGATCCTGTTTCTATTGGAGGAGTAACGGTAACGAGTATCTCTTTACACAACCAGGATTTTATTGCGGAGAAAGACTTAATGCTGGGTGATACGGTATTAGTTGAACGGGCTGGTGATGTGATCCCTTACATTGTAAAATCAATGGCCGAGCTGCGTGATGGATCGGAAACTAAGATCATGTTCCCGACGCATTGCCCGGTTTGCAACAGCTTACTGGTAAAGCCGGAAGAAGAAGCGGTGTGGCGCTGCGTCAATTATAATTGTGAAGCACAACTGGTGGAACGTATTATTCATTTTACCAGTAAAGATGCAATGGACATACGTGGTATGGGCGATGCGAACGTGCGGAAATTTTATGAGCTTGGTTTGTTGAAAGATATTCCCGGTTTGTATCGTTTACCATTTGACCAAATCAAACAGTTGGAAGGTTATGGCGTTAAAAGTGTAGAGAACCTGCAGACTGCACTTGAAAACTCAAAAAAGCAAGCGCTGTTCCGTTTAATTTATGCGCTGGGCATTCGTTTTGTTGGTGAAGCCACTGCAAAAACATTGGCCAATTCCACCAGTCACCTGTTGGAGATAAGCAATAAAACAGTGGAAGATCTGCAACAACTGGAAGATGTGGGGCCACGGGTTGCCAACAGCATTCATGATTTTTTCAGTAATGCTGATAATATTTCGATGCTCAAAGAACTGGAAACGTTAGGACTTCAATTAAAGAATGAACAGAAAGAGTGGAAGCACGAAGGAAATTTAACCGGCATTACGTTTTTATTTACAGGAACATTGCCTACCTTGAAGAGAAGTGCAGCCGAACAAATGGCAGAAGATCATGGTGGAACAATTCTTGGTGGTGTTAGTGCAAAGCTGAATTACCTGGTTGTAGGCGAAGATGCAGGCAGTAAATTAGAGAAAGCAAAAAAAATCAGCACCATTAAAATTATTTCGGAAGAAGAATTTCTGTCGCTGTTAAAAAATTAATATGGCGATGTGCTTGCAGGTACAGGGTTTGCTGTTGTATATTTAGAAACTCCAATTTATCGATATGATCAAGAAACTTCCCGGCGAACAATGGAAACAATTGCAATTTGCCGGTTGGAAACAGTTACGGAAAAAATATGCTGTCTCCAATCTTGGACGTTGCGCCAGCTATACAGTAAATGTAACAGAAGATGGCAAGTTGCTGAATGGTTCCATTACTACCGGCTACCGTACATTAAACCTGCATCGTGCAGATAACAAAGGAACCATCTACCTGCATCGTGAAGTAGCAAAGATCTTTTGTAAAAAAGCATCGGCCCGCAGCAGGTATGTGATCCATATCAATCACAACAAAACAGACAACAAAGCATCAAACCTCAAGTGGGCCACATTGGAAGAAATGTCACTGCATCAGCAAAAAAGTCCGCAAAAAATTGCGTATAAAAAATTACAGAAAGAACGCAGCTCCTCACAAAAAGGATTAAAGCTTACACCGGTGCAGGTAAAGACCATCAAGAAAATCATCCAGGATCCCAACCGCAGCGTTACCTACAAACAACTGGCGAAAAAATACAGCGTAAGTGAAATGACCTTGTACCGCATCAGAAGTGGTGAGAACTGGGGATCAGTGTAAGATTGCAGAGTTTCAATTTCAGATATCATCAGCTACCACGCTAACTGAACTATTTAATTACAGTTTTGTTAGTTGATACGAATTTGCATATTCACCATTGACTATTCTCTATTCACAACTATGCTCCAAACCTCCACACTAAAATTTCTGAAAGACTTAAAAAAGAATAACAATAAACCCTGGTTTGATGCAAATCGTAAAGCGTATGAAGCAGCAAAAACAGATTTTATTGCATTTGTTGATACGGTGATTGAAAAGCATGGGAAGAAAGATCCTTCCATTGCGCATCTTGCTGCAAAAGACTGCATTTTCCGTATTAACCGTGATGTGCGTTTCAGTAAAGACAAGAGCCCGTATAAAACCAACATGGGTGCTTTCGTGAACAAAGATGGTAAGAAAGCCATGACCGCCGGTTATTACTTTCATGTTGAACCGGGTGGTTCGTTTGGAGGTGGCGGTTTGTATATGCCACCGCCTGATCTGTTAAAAAACATCCGGCAGGAAATTGATTACAACTGGAAAGAATTTCACCAAATCATCAACAATAAAAAATTCAAAGCAGTGTTTGGCGAACTGTCAACAGAAGGCGATATGAAATTAAGCCGACCACCAAAAGGATATGAAGCAGACAACCCCGCTATTGAATACCTTAAGCTAAAGAGCTGGGTTGGAATGCAACAGTTTTCGGATGCTGATCTTACTTCAAAAGACCTGGTGAAAAAAGTATGTACCAATTTTGAAACACTGCAACCATTGTTGTTGTTTTTGAATGAAGGCTTGCATACCGGTGAATAACAAATTTGATCTTCGTTATAACAAGAGAGCGCTTCCATTGAAGCGCTCTCTTTATTGCTAATTTTTCTACTACATACAACTCTTACAACAAACCCTTCCCTTGCAGGTATTCTGCAATCTGAACCGCATTGGTGGCTGCACCTTTGCGGAGGTTATCGCTTACAATCCACATGTTAAGGGTGTTGGGTTGTGTTTCATCTCTGCGCAGGCGACCTACAAACACTTCATCTTTTTCATGCGCATCCATCGGCATGGGATACAGTTGATTTGCATTATCATCTACTACAACTACACCCGGCGCACTGCTCAACAACGCTCTCACTTCGTTTAAATCGAAGTCGTTTGCAAATTCCACGTTTACGCTTTCGCTGTGGCCACCCATCACCGGTATACGCACTGTTGTTGCCGTAACACGAATCGAATCATCACCCATGATCTTGCAGGTTTCTTTCACCATTTTCATTTCTTCTTTGGTATAACCGTTATCGAGGAACACATCGATCTGCGGAATCACATTCAGATCAATCGGATATTTATACGCCATCGGGTATTCTTCACTGTTACCCGCAACAGCTTTTTCTCTTTCACCCATCAACTGATCAACCGCTTTTTTCCCGGTGCCGGTAACGCTTTGATACGTTGATACCACCACACGTTTGATCTGGTATTTTTTATGCAAGGGTTGTAACGCTACCACCATCTGAATAGTCGAGCAGTTGGGATTGGCAATAATTTTATCGTCTGCAGTTAAAACATCAGCATTTACTTCAGGCACCACTAATTTTTTAGCAGGGTCCATACGCCATGCACTGGAGTTGTCAATTACAGTAATACCTGCTTCAGCAAACTTTGGCGCCCATTCAGTTGATGTACCGCCACCTGCGCTAAAGATCGCTACGTTGGGTTTTGCAGCAATGGCATCTGTCATGCTTACTACCTTAAACTTCTTCCCTCTAAATTCTACTTCTTTCCCAACAGAACGTTCACTGGCAACGGGAAGTAATTCGGTAACGGGGAAGTTCCGCTCAGCTAACACCTGTAACATTTTGGTTCCTACAAGACCTGTAGCGCCAACTACTGCAACTTTCATTTTGTGTTTTGTTTTGTTTCTGTCTGACGCCCCCGTCTGACAGATTTATTTTATGGTTGATTAGTTATATCCGTCCGACGGGGGCGTCGGACGGGGCAAAAAATAAGGCCTTCCATTTCGGGAAGGCCTGTTATTATGTTTACAACACAACGTACAATGTTACCTTCCCTTGCGGAACTGTTTCTTTGTGCGTTTTGTATGTTTCTTGTTCATCATTGTTTGCCAAAATTAAATGCAGCAAAGCGTTTCACCAAATTGTTTTTAGAATTTGCGCCAAGGTTTTTACGCAATCGTTTGATTAATGTTATTTTTAAAGTATGCATCGTCTTCTGTTTTTTCTTGTAACGATTGTTTGTTTGTGCGTTTACAGCAACAGTTCGTTTGCACAAAACCGTTATTCGATCGTGATCACGGAGATCATGAGCGACCCCACACCTCAAATCGGGTTGCCCAATATTGAATGGATCGAAATACGAAACACAACCAATACAGCTATTAATCTTCAAAACTGGCGGGTGGGTGATGCAAGTGGTATAAGTGGACCATTGCCCAACTTCTTATTACAACCCGACAGCATTGCCATCATTTGCGGCACTACCGCCGCAGTAACCATGCAACAGTTTGGCCGTACGTTCGGCGTTACCAGTTTTCCCTCATTGGATAATACCGGCGAACTGCTTTTTATCCGCTCCAATACAGGTGCAACGATTCATGCGGTGGAATACAATCTATCATGGTTTAACAATGCAGTAAAAAGTGATGGCGGCTGGACACTTGAAATGGTTGATGTCAATAACCCATGTAGTGGTGCCAGCAACTGGCGTGCAAGTGTTGATCCACGTGGCGGAACACCGGGCAGCAAGAATTCAGTTGATGGTACCAATGCCGATCAAACACCTCCTGCTTTGCTGAAAGCATTTGCTATTGACAATACAACCATATTCCTGCAGTTCGATGAACCGTTAGATAGCTTGTCTGCAGCTACAGCAGCTAACTACCAGGTAAGTAACGGTATCGGATCACCGCTTTCCCTTGTTTGTATTGCACCACTGTTCAACACCGTACAGCTAACACTCAGCAATGCATTACAAACTGGAACAACTTATACTATTACCGCCAGTAATGTTACCGATTGCAAAGGCAACAGTATTGCTGCGTTTAATCAAACCAAAGCAGGAGTCAGTTCAGCAGTTGCGGCGAATGATCTTATTATCAACGAAGTGTTGTTTAACCCAACCAGTGATGGAACCGACTATGTGGAGATCTACAACCGCAGCAGCAAGATCATCAACCTGAAAAATGTATTGCTGGCTAACAGAAGCAGTGCCGGTGTAATTGCAAGTATGCGCCCGTTGAGTGCAATTGATCTTGCTATGTTCCCGGGCGAGTATTATGTGTTAAGTGCCGATGAGCAAATTGTAAAGCGACAGTTCACTGCAAAAAATCTTGCTGCGTTTCTCAACATATCTTCCATGCCCTCGTATCCTGATGCCAGCGGAACAGTTGTGTTGAGTGATAACGGGGGATTGGTCATTGATGAACTGGCGTATGATGAAAAATGGCATTTTGCATTGATCCGCAACCGTGAGGGTGTGGCATTGGAACGTATTGATCCAAATGCACCCACACAAAATAAAGATAACTGGCATAGTGCCGCCAAAGATGTTGGTTATGGTACGCCATCGTATCAAAACTCGCAGTTTCGGTTAGACTTGCAGGTACAGGGCGATGTAACCGCATCACCGGAAGTATTTTCGCCCGACAATGATGGCAACGATGATTTTGTAACGATCAGCTATCGGTTTCCTGAAACCGGTTATGTGATGAGCATTACAGTGTTTGATGCGGCCGGTCGCCCGGTAAAAGCGTTGCAGCGAAATGCAGTTTGCAGTCAGCAGGGAAATTTCCGCTGGGATGGATTGAATGATAAGTTTCAACAACTGCCGCTTGGACCGTATGTGATCTTCGTGGAAGTATTTAACCTGCAGGGAAAAGTAAAACGCTTTAAGAAACAGGTAGTACTTGCCCGACGAATGTAATGATGAAAATCAGCAACCCATCTGCGTACCGATATGAATTATCTTTAACAGGAAGCTGAAGTTTGCATGTATGATCACCCGCAAAAAAATCATTTACCCCGTCAACAAAGCATTACGCAAGTATCTGCAAACGTACCAGCGTGAAAAACGATTACCTGTATCGTACCAGCAACTGAAATTTTTCTTAGAAACCATTCCGGTTATTGATGCACGTGGAAAAGATACGTTGTGGGAAAGCGTGATCTATACGCAGGATCAGATCGACGATATCCATACCGGGCTCAAGCAGGTGTACGCCATGCTGAAAGCAGGTGGCGATATTAAAGTGCAGAAGCACTTGTACATTGAACGGATTGATTACTGCACGTTTGGCAATACACATCCCTTCCGCATTAAGATCGTTAACAGTTATAATGATGTGCATGACTATTTCTATGTGAAAGTTCCCGATGCCTCACGTGTGTACGGGTTGGAGCTGGAGCATATTTTATCGCCCAATCAATTGAATTATTTAGTAGATGAAAATACACTGGTGGAAGAACATATTGCCGGTATACCAGGTGATGTGTTTTTGCCCTTGTACAGCAACCGGCCGGAGTTTAATCCAAAACGGATCGGCAAAGAGTTTGTAAAATTCAATGAGCGTTGTTTTGTGCGTTTACTCGGCGATATGCGTGCCTATAATTTTGTATTTGATATTACACCCGATTTTGATGATTTCCAGTTCCGCATCCGTGCCATTGATTTTGATCAACAGTTTTTTGAGGGAAGTTTGAAAATCTATCTGCCCCAATACTTCAAAGAAAATTTTCCGTACGTGGACATGGCGCTTACGCACTTTAATAAAGATGTGATGCTGCAATACCAGCAGGAAGAACGTGCCTTGATTGCCCGGCGTATCAAAGAAGAACGTTACCGCTTAACCGATCTGCGTGATGTACTGGTGAAAGATGAAATTTCCACCATCGAAAAAATCA
>CAYMSG010000057.1:8366-12494 GCA_964392955.1 uncultured Chitinophagaceae bacterium
TAGCCGACCATTATGAAGATCCTGTATTTGCCCGCTGCCGCAGTATGGGCGAGTTGATTGACCGGAGTTTGAAACGGGTGTTGATTACAACGCATGTGAAGAGTGCGTTGTAAAAATATGAAGTGATTAAACTGTTGGCTTCTTTAAAACGACAGCGACAGATACTTACCCCGCTGTAATACTTTCTGTTCAATGTTTTGCCGGAATATCTCTTTTTCAGTTATCGCATCTATTGCCAGCATTTGTTGCACATCATCCCAAACATCCTGTCGCCAGTTTGTAATTAATCTTGACAGCAGATATTCATCGAGCCTGCCAAATGCTACATCAATCCAACGCATTACTAAACTGGAGGGTTCCAGTATTTCATCCTGTACTTTATCAATAGTAGCAGCAATAATATCATTTACCTTACAATGATCCCAGTATCGATTTTCACGTTCAGTTGCTGAAAGATGGTTCCAGTCCGGCTGGAGCAGATCATAAAGCGCAAGCACCAGATCGTAATTGATATGTGCATTTACATCGATCATGAGGCTTTGCACTTTCAACAGTTTGTTTTGGATTGTTATTTCATGTACTTCCTGCCAAACCAGTGGCACATTATTCCCGCAATCGTAACAGGCAACTGCTTCAAAATAGTAATCAGCAAAATGATGAAGCAACTTCGACACCCATTCCCGGTCATGAAATTTATTTTCTTCGATTGCCAGCAGCATGTTAGCGGTCATCATTCTGTAACAACTCAGGAATACCTGCCGCTGGTCTTTTTTTTGTTGCCAGTTACGCACATGTGCATCCATTTGCTGAAGCATATCAATGGGCTCTTTCATCTGATGCCGTTATTGTAAATGATGGGTTTCAGGAAAGTTATTCTGCATAAACCAAATGATTTTACTTCTTCAGTACAAGTTAATTACTCTGATTAAGCTTGGCAACTTTTAATCGTGGAGATGTCTCGTGCCTCGACATGACGGTGCAGTTGGTTTGAGTAAACGCAGGGTTCTAAAACATTCGGAGTATCGTGATGCTTGCGTCAAAGCCAGAGCGGTCACACTTTTATTTACTTTCACTTTTTGAATGAATAGCATAAACCAAATCATTAAAAGGATTTCTGGATTTCGATTGATCCGTTGATACGTTGATGATATGCAAACCATCACTTATCTGAATCGTTTCAATTGTAACAAATCCAATACTGGCCGGCAAGCTATCTTTTAAAAGTTTATCGCATTCATAAATAAACGATTTGATATACATCTCAAATGATGAATCGACTACTTTTTTGTCCATCAGCTTTATCTCGTCTTTGAAATAAGAAATTACAAATTGACTCTCATTAACTTTAGAAATTTCTATCCGTTGGGTTTCTTCCTGAACACATCCTCTTGAATATAATTTGAACTTCAACTCACTCCCATGTAAAAAAATTACTGAAGAAACGAAGTTGCTATCGGCTTTGTATTTTTTAACAACTGATGTGGAAACACTTGCAGGATTACCGCACGACATCATTAACAAGATGAGTAAGACAGTTCCTATGATGAAGAATTTGTTCATTTCAATCACAAAATAACAGTTCAAATAAAAAAAGCAGCATTACTGCTGCTTTCAAGTTTTTATTTAACATTTCTTCACACCAACTCAATATCAAAATTCACGAGTTGTACAAACTGCTGAATACGTGCATCAATTTCAGCTTTTGAAATTTCTTTCAGTTTGGTGGTGCCGAATTTTTCAACGCAAAAGCTGGCCATGGCGCTGCCTACAATAATGGCCGTTTTCATATTTTCAAAGCTGATGTCTTTTGTTTTGGCAATATGCCCAATAAAACCACCGGCAAACGTATCACCAGCACCTGTTGGATCAAACACATCTTCTAACGGCAACGCAGGAGCGAAAAATACCTGGTCTTCATGAAACAGTAATGCACCGTGTTCGCCTTTTTTAATGATCAGGTACTTCGGACCCATATTCATGATCACTTTTGCCGCTTTCACCAACGAATATTGTGCACTCAACTGGCGGGCTTCGCTGTCGTTCACCATCAATACATCCACTTTGCTTAATACTTTTTCCAGATCGGGCATGGCAATTTCCATCCAGAAATTCATAGTATCGAGCACCACCAGTTTTGGTTTGTTTTTCATTTGGTCGATCACGGCATTTTGCACAGCCGGCACCAGGTTGCCCAGCATCAGGAATTCACAATCCTGGTAACTCTCGGGCACTATGGGGTTAAAGTTCGCCAATACGTTCAGTTGTGTATCCAGCGTATCACGGGTGTTCATATCGAGGTGGTAGCGGCCACTCCAGAAAAATGATTTTTCGTTTTCTTTAATTTCAACACCTTCGGTTACCACACCTCTTGCTTCCAGCATTTGCAATTCTTCTTTTGGAAAATCGCCGCCCACCACTGACAGTTGTTTGATAGGTTGTGTAAAATTTGAAGCGCTCCAGGCAATATAGGTAGCTGCACCGCCAATGATCTTATCACTTTTACCAAAAGGGGTTTCAATTGCATCAAAGGCCATGGAGCCAACAACAACTAATGACATAAGGAGAGTTTGTTTTTAAGTTTTCCGCTTTTTACGGATGCCGACAAAGGTAATGGCTGGGGGCCTATCTATGAAGAATTGCATAAAAAAAGCGTTACCATCAACGGCAACGCTCTCGCTTACTCTAACTAAACCCGTTTTACTTCTTATCGCTGCGAACGAGATCGAAGAACTTATTATCGCTCATGCCCAGCCATACCATATCGATCTGGTTAATGTCAAAGGCTTTGTCGAAGCAGATATATTGAATGTGGTTTTGGCCGGCAGGTACCGTCCACGTACACGCCAGATCGCCGTCTTTTGCCTGCGTGGTGTAATTATAGAACAGATCGTTGTTTTTTAGCTTGATGTAGATCTTGTAATCGCTCCATTTCAGCGGGTCGGCGCCTTCCTGGTTAATAACCGCCATCCGGATCTTTGTATAGCCCGTTCCGTCATCACGGGTAATAAATTCATTTTTTGTAACATACACACCAATCAGGAAATTAATGGTTTTGCTGGGGTTGGAAATGCTTTCGTAATAATAGTAATCAGATTGGGCTTTTGCGGGAGCAGTCATCAGCACAGCACCGCAAATGAGGGCGAGGAAAAGAAGTTTCTGTTTCATTTGATTGATTTTAATGGTTTGGGCAACCTCATCTACTTGTAAAAACGGGCATGGAATGTAGTGCAACATTTTGCAGGTAGTATCAATTGCTTTGTTGATACCCCAAATTTACTTTGTCGCAAAAACTGATCCCATACCCACCGCACGGTATTTTACACAAAAGAAAGTACATTTGGGCATGGGAAAACTGAAAGTGCCGAAGAACGGCAACCGCAAAGACCTCATTGTAAAAGCCGGAGCCGCCCTGTTCAGGGAAAAAGGTTTTGGTGCAGCCAGTATGAGAGACCTGGCTGAGAACCTTGGCATTGAAGCTGCCAGCTTGTACAATCACATCCGTTCCAAAAACGAAATCCTGGAATCGGTATGTTTTAATGTAGCCAATCGCTTTAACCTGCATCTGGATGAAATTGAAAGTGGCAGTCTGAGCCCGATCAAAAAGATCGAAACCCTGCTTCGCTTTCACATTCAGCAAATGATCGACAATTACGAAGAAGTAATCGTAAGTGACCGGGAATGGAAACATCTCGATGAGCCTTACCGTTCCAACTTCCACACACAGCGCAGGAACTACAGAAAACGTTTTGCTGCCATTATAGAAGATGGGATGAAAAAAGGCGAGATCAAAAAAATTGATGCGCCCACAGCAGTTGTCATTATGCTTCATTCCGTAAGTGGAATTGAAAGCTGGCACCGTTCCACTGCCAAAATCAGTGCGGCTGAGCTCGAAGATAATATGGTACTGATCATGATTGATGGATTACGCAAGTAAACCAATCTGCATTTACCATTCTTCATTAACTGTTGATTTACCAGTGAAATACCTTTTCTTCATGTGCTTTTTATATTTGTACTAAAGAGCGCACAGGGTATTGTGTTGTTATCAACCCCTGCTTAAATTATTTGTCGGTAAGAATTAATTCTTTGATTGCTATATGTCTATTCATTTCCATGCATTAAAAGTGA
>CAYMSG010000058.1:0-12461 GCA_964392955.1 uncultured Chitinophagaceae bacterium
TTATTGGTTTGCTGTTTTTCCAGTTTACCTGAAACAAAAACAGGTACGGGATCAAGCGATGAACCCACTCTGTTATCTCCCAAATCAAATGCATCCGATTTTCCTTTTTGTTGACTCACTGCAAAATTCAACCAACGCACAGGTTCGTTTGATGCATTGTAAATCGCATGCGAATCCCCTGCTTTGCAGGGCACCACAGCAGGAGCTTTTATTTTTGATGTACGACCGTTGATGGTGAATTGTGCTTCTCCAGTAAGCAATACATACATTTCTTCAATACCGTGATGAAAATGATGACCAATTCCTGATTTCGCTTTTATAGTACCGACATGCAGATGCAGAAAATTGGTTGAGAGTTCGGTTCGCCCGATCAATTGTGTGAATCCCATTTCACCGGCACCGGCATGCACAGCAGATAACATCCTGTATTTAGCAGGATCATTCAACACAATCCGTTGCTGAAGCGGTTGCGCAACACTTTGAAGTGTTACGAGTATAATGAAAGGAATGAATAGTTTTTTCATGTTGCTTGTTTGTTTAACAGTCCATAATATGCAGAACAATACTTTTATTTTTTAATGTCGGGTAATGCATAAACCAGATAACCTCTTGGCAAAGCACCTGGTTTGGCAGCATGGTTATAGCTGTCTTTTGCAAATGTGCCTGTTGCATTTACCACTAAATATTGTTTGCCATTTTTTGTAAACATGATCGGTTGTCCATTGGTTTCATGGCTCAAGGTTGTTTCCCATAAAACAGTTCCATTATCTGCATCAAATGCATAGAGCTTACCACCTTTTGCTGTAGCGAAAACAATTCCTGTTGATGTAACCACCATTCCTTTTCGTAATACACCACTCGGTGCGCCGGTTGTTTTATCGCCTTTGCTGTAAAGTGAATCTTCACCAAGTGGTTTTCTCCATTTGATGGTGCCGGTATTCAAATCATAAGCAACCAATGATGACCATGGAGGTGATAACAAGCCCATCCAGTCTAACCCATAATCAGTTGTATAACGATCAACCGGATGATCAACTCCTTCGGGATAATCAAACATTGCAGCAGCTCTGTTGGCATCTGGTTTTATTTTAGCACCACCTGATGCAACCACTGGCCCTTTTACTTTTGATGAAGTATCCATTCTCCGGAAAAAATTTGGTCGTGCAGGGTTCCCGCCGAGATAGCGGTACAATGCAGAAATGGTTTGCTCATCTACATGCACAAAGCCGGGCATCTGCCCCTTACCGTTCAATACAATGCCTTTGAACTCATCATAAAAAATTCGCTGACCTGCATTCACAAGCGATGGTGCAAGACCTCCTTCCATATTAGCGCCATGACAAGTTTTGCAAGTAGCCGTATAAAATGCTTTCACCCGTTTTATTTCATCATTCGACAAATTCGCTGAAGGAGGGAGTACTTTTTTTAATCGATAGGTGGATGCATATTCCTGTGTCATTACATACATCATTCCTTTGCCTGGGTTAGAACCTGTATTGCCATAATTGGCACCGCCCAATGCACCCGGCATCATCACCGTTTCATATTTATCTGATGGTGGGAGATATAAGCCGGACTTTGATGAATCAAGTCGCTTGATCCATTGTTGTTTGATACTGTCAGGAAAAAACGGGTTGAGTGTTTCCGTTGTTACAGCATGTCTTGTAAAATCAGGCAATGAAGAAATGGGCTGTGTGGGCCATGCCTGCTCGCCGGGCATTTCACTGGCAGGAAATGGTTTTTCTTCAATTGGGAAAAGCGGTTCCCCCGTTTCCCGATTGAACACAAACATAAACCCATGCTTGGTAGCCACCGCAACTGCATCAATACTTTTTCCGTTGTGGTTTACCGTTAGTAATTGCGGTGCAGAAGCAAGATCATAATCCCACAGATCATGATGTACTGTTTGATAATGCCAAATGCGTTTCCCTGTTTTTGCATCCAATGCTACCAAACTATTACCAAAAAGATTTTGTCCAATACGATCTGCACCATAATAATCATACGTGGGAGAACCCAGCGGCAGATACACAATACCTCTTTTGTCATCTACCGACATTTCACTCCACACATTTACGGCACCTGCATATTTGTAGGCATCTTTCGGCCAGGTTTCGTATCCAAATTCTCCCGGATGTGGGATGGTATGAAAGGTCCATTCTAATTTTCCTGTAACAACATTGTAAGCTCTTACATGACCGGGTGGTGAAAAGTAATTTTCACCCGGTGCTGAACCAAGTATAACGAGATCATTGTAAATAACCCCCGGCATCATCGATTGCATTCGCCTGATGGATGATGGCTCACGGTCAAGTCCCTGCCGCAGATCAACATAACCACTGTCGCCAAAACTGAGAATACTTTTGCCTGTAACTGCATCAATGGCCTGCAATGAATTATTCAACGTAAAGATGAGCCGCTTGTCTTTTTTATCGCTGCTCTCCCAATAGTTGATGCCTCTTCTTGATAAACCCATCAGCTTTGTGTGAATCCAGACTTCTTTGCCTGTATTTACATTTACGGCCACCAGTGAAAAATTTTTCGCCATCACATACATCATGCTGTCCACCACAACAGGACTAAAAAAGTAAGACATACTGTCGCCGGACTCATACATCCACGCTACCTCCAACTGCTGCACATTGTCTTTTGTAATTTCAGATGCATCGAAATACTTCGACTGATCAGGACCGCCACCGTACTGTGTCCACGTAGTATGATTATATGTGGATGCTCCGTTATTGCAACTGATATAAAAGCATAACAGCAGCAATGAAGAAGCAGCAAGACTGAGTTTGTACGACAATCGTTTCAAGATCATAAAGCAATCGATGTTTGGTTTATCAATGAAAAAAACTTTATATGACAATACGCTCCCTGTTATTCATCATTTTTTCTTTGCTTATATATTTTAATCTTCGCTTCGCAACAACACTTATTTAAACAGCAACTGTGCAAAGTTGTACAGGTTGTTACGCCATACCGGCCATGTATGTCCGCCGGGGTACTCGCTGTACTTGTAGTTGATGTTGAGCTCATCAAACTTTGCAAGCATGATCTTGCAATTGTTGTAAGCAATATCTTCTTTACCGCCCATGGCGACCCAGAATTGTTTCAGGTTGTTATTGATGGTACTTGCATTTGTTTTCATGTATTCGTACTGCGGAGTAGAAAGAGCCGGTTGATTGCTCCACCATCCGGAGCTGAACACACCGAGGTATGCAAACATGTTTGAATTGCGTACACCTGCATGCAAGGTTTGCAATCCACCCATTGATAAACCAGCCAATGCCCGGCTGTTTGCATCGGTTGCCACACGGTAATTTTTTTCAATGAAAGGGATCAACGATTGCTTCAATTCATTTTCAAAAGCACGCAAGGCCTGCTCGCCAAAACCACCGGGACCACCAGCTGAAACATTGCCATCCATCATCACAATGATCATGGGTTTTGCTTTTTGCTCAGCAATTAAATTATCAAGGATGATATCTGTTTTACCTTGCATGGCCCAGCCACGTTCATCTTCGCCGCCACCATGTAATAAATACAATACCGGATATTTTGTTGTGGTATTCGCATCATAACCCGGAGGTGTGTAGATATAACATTGACGCCATGAACGTGTAACAGGAGAAAAATATTTCTTGATGCGGATATCGCCATGCGGCACATCTTTCAACGCATAATACCCATCGCCTTTAAACGGAATTTCAATACCGCTTGCCATGCGTCCCATGCCATAAAAGGTTTCGCTTGCAGGATCAGCTACCGCTACACCATCGATCAGCAAAGAATAATAGTGAAACCCTTCACTGATGGAATCAGTAGTAACGATCCAGTAACCACCTGTATCTTTCTGCAGATCATATTTCTTTCCCAAGTCGATCTGCACTTTTTGTGCATCGGGTGCTTTGATACGAAACAGCACACGACTATCGGGTAATATTTGCGGATATTTTGCAGAACGGATATTTGTTGCAGCTGCAGTTCCCAACACCGTGTACTTCGAAAATTGTGAGGCATCTACCGGCTTGAACAGGAATTGCGAAAACATATACAAGCCATTCTTCCATACTTTAAAATCATGTCCGCCTGGTTCTAAATAATAAATATGCGGCACATCGTTTTGACGCAGATAATCATGTGTGCGTTTGCTGAACGAAAGCAAACCATCTGCATCACCACAAGAGATCCAAAGCAGTTTCAATTGCTGTTTTGCTTTTGCAGGATCGGGTACTAATTCGTTTGGCAACTTTGTATTAGGTGCTGAAGAAAAACCACCCACCCATGCAAACTTGTCAAGGTTTCCTAATCCGAAATTCAATGATTGTCCGCCACCCATTGATAAACCGGCGATCGCTCTGTTTTCACGATCCTTGTAAACCGGAAATTTCTTTTCAATAAACGGAATAAGATCATTTAATAAGTCTTGTTCAAATGTTGCAAAGGCCTGCACTTTGTCTGGCGCCATGATGTTGCCTGTTGCACGATCGTCTTTCATGGCTCTGCCGTTGGGCATCACAACGATCATTGGTTGCAGTTTGCCTTCTGCATAAAGATTATCAAGAATCACCTGTGGCCTGCCGCCATTCAGCCATTCTTTTTCATCGCCACCAATACCATGTAATAAATACAGTACGGGATATTTTTTCTTTTTTGAAAAGCCGGGAGGTGTGTACACCAATGCTCTTCTGTTTGCGCCGACTGTTTTTGAATTGTAGGTGATTGTATCAATCTTTCCTTTCGCACTTTCAGTACGCACTTCCTCAAATCCTTTCGGCATCTGCTTCAATATTTCCTGTGCCTGTATTTGCAAGAGGAAAAAAAGAAGAACAACAGCACTAACTACTTTTTTCATCATCATTTCAGTTATTTTAATCTATCCTTTAGAAATGTTTCAGTTGTTGCATGACTGCAACAACTGAAACATTGATTTCCTTATTTTACAATTCAATTTTTACTTTATTCCTTCCTTCAGTAATACTTATTTAAAAAGTGATGGCGCCATTTCATACAAACTTCTGCGCCAGCTTTGAAATTCATGTGCTGTGCCCGGCGAAACATAAGTAGCCACTTTATAACCTGCAGCTTTTAAATCTGCTTCTACTTTAGGTAATCCTTCAGCACCACGGGTTTCTTTACTTCCGTATGAAATGAAAATAAATTTGGGTTTCATTTTACCTTCCAGTTGTGCAGGTGTGTAATTACCACCGCTTAATAATCCCCAATAACCAAATACTTCCGGTTTAGCTAATGTGATGGTATGTGTTTCAAAACCACCCATTGATAAACCGGCCATCGCTCTGTTATCTCTGTCGGCTTTTGTACGGAAGTGTGCATCGATGTAAGGAATTAATTCATCGAGTAATACCGTTTGAAATGCATCTACACCGGTCACTTCACCTGCCGTAATTCCTGTAGTAACAATACCTGGTGCACGCATTCCACCACCGGCTGGAGGAGCAGGAGGAGTAGTAGTTGTTGAACCAGCCGGAGCAGGTGGCGGCGCTGGTCTGCGACCTATTGGCATACCGGTGTTCGTCATACCATACGTCATGACTACAATGAAGGGTTTGATTCTTCCTGATGCAATCATATTATCCATGATGAGGTTTGTTCTTCCTTGAACAGCCCATGAAGTTTCATTTTCGCCCCAGCCATGTTGCAGGTACAGCACCGGGTATTTTGTATTGCCTTTTTCATAACCTGGGGGAGTGTATACAATGGCTGCTCTTTGTGTGTTGGTACTTTTAGAAGGGAAGATGATGTGCTGCATATTACCATGCGGTACATCTTTCAATGCATAGATATCCTGGTCTTTGGCAGGAATTTCAATGCCGCTTTCCCAGCGTTGTGATCCATAAAAAAATCCGGTACCGGGATCATTAAATGTAGCACCGTCCACATTTACACGGTAGTAATGAAACCCTTCATCCATTGGGCCCGCAGTAGTGCCAATGAAATAACCGCTATCTGCTTTCAGTAATTTCGTTCCTCCTTGTCCTCCAAGGCCAAGACTCACTCTTACACTGTCTGCATTGGGTGCATAAATTCTGAACCTTGCATAACCTTGCGAGTTTACCTGCGGATATGCCTGAAACGGTTGATTAAATGGAGATGGTTTAAAATCTTCGATGATGGTTGTTTGTGTAAAACCTATACTGCCGGCTACGAGCATTGCTGCCAACAGAACTACTGATCTTAATTTCATACTACCTGTTTTAAAGTGGTTAAAAGTGTTTGCTATTGTTTATCGAAATATTTCCTGGAGTGTGGTGGCTAAAAATAATTTGCAGTTCATCCATGTATGTCCGCCCGGCACGATGTAGCTTTTCACCTTGATCTTTTTTTCTTCAAACATGGCAATGTTGTTTTTTACACTTTCGTATAAAAAGTCTTCTGTGCCCACACTGATCGTAAACAATTTCACCTGTTGATTAATCTTGTTGGCATCAGGCGAATAGTTGGTAAAGTTTTTCTGAAACTCTTCGGTTGCTGTAAAGGGCGCATACGAGCAGATGTATGCAAACTTGTCGGTATTGGTTAAACCAATGTTGAGTGTTTGTCCACCTCCAACAGAGAAGCCGGCCACTGCACGGTTTTTACTATCGTTGTACACGGGATAGTTGGCTTCAATAAACGGAATGATATCATTGATGACATCCTTTGTAAAGTCGGGCATTGGTTTGGGACGAACATTGCCATACGGCATCACAATGATCATGGGCACTGCTTTGCCTTGTGCAATGAGATTATCTGCAATGAAATTGGCGTTACCAACTTTTGTCCACGTTTCTTCGGTATCCGATCCGCCATGGATCAAATACAAAACGGGATACTTTGTTTTACTGTTGGGATTGAAACCCGGTGGTGTGTACACCAGCAATTGCCGTGTGGTACCTAATGTGGCGGAATTGTAATAGCGATAACTGATCTTTCCGTGTGGTACATTCTGTAATGAATGAACCAAGGGTGTTTTGCCGGGCACATCAAGAATACTTCTTTTGAAACGTTCATTGGCGAACACATAGGTATTGTTGGGATCGGCCAGTTCAACATTATCCACGTTAAAACTGTAAGGATAAATATCGGGCTTAATATCTTTCACCGTCACAGACCAAATGCCTGAGGTATCTTTTACAAAAGGAAGGGGAGCAGAAAGAAACTCGCCCTTAAGTATTACACTTTGTGCAGTTCGTGAATAATAACGGAACGTAACACTGCCATCAGCATTTACATCGGGCGAACTGATAACAGGTGGCCGTTGCTGTGCAAATACAATGCAGCCGATGAATAAACCTGCAAATGCTATGATAAATGATTTCATCTTATACTATTTAAAAAGTAAGGGGACTGTTTGTGCTACATACTCTTTCACGTTCATCCATGTATGTCCACCACCCGTGATTAAACTTTTATGATTGATCTTTTTTGCTTTCAGGTAATCGATAAACTCAACTGTTGATTGGTATAAAAAATCTTCGCTGCCCACACTTACCCAAAGCAGTTTAAAATCGTTGTTTGTTTTTGCAGGATTTTCTACGAGGTTTTTATAGCGTGTATCCATTTCCTGCGGAGACAGGTAAGCACTGTAACAGCATATCCAAGAAAATTTATCGGTGTTGCCAAATGCAGTCCGCAAGGTTTGTCCGCCTCCTCTTGAAAAACCACCAATCGCTCTACTGTTGCGGTTGCTGATGCAGCGGTAATTCTTTTCGATGTAAGGAATAAGATTACTGACGAGATCTGTTTCAAACAACTTTGCACGGTTAACAGCATCTTCACTATCTCTGCCAACAATATCACCCGGCTTTGGTTGTTTCTTCTGTTCTGCTATACGAGCCATAGGATTTCCGTAGGGCATCACAACAATCATCGGAACAGCTTTTCCTTCTGCAATCAAATTATCAAGAATGAAATTGGTTTTACCAACTTTAAAAAATGTTTCTTCTGTATCGGTTGTGCCACTGATGAGATAAAAGACAGGATAGTTTTTGTTTGCCGATTGATCATAACCCGGCGGCGTGTACACTACTACTGATCCGGTTGAACCTTCAACTGAAGGATAGTATTCGTATGTAATGCTGCCATGCGGCACATCTTTGATTGCATGAACCAACGGTGTTTCGCCTGGAACATCGACCAGGCTTGCTTTGAACCGTTCATTGGGAAAAAAGTTCACATTGGCCGGATCCATGACAGTTATACCATCCACAAGAAAACTGTAAGGATAGATATCGGGCTTTATCGGACCAACTGTTATACTCCAGATGCCGATGGAATCTTTCGTCATGGGAACTTGCGCTGCACCAAACTGACCACCGCCGAGTTTCACTTCTTTTGCTGAAGGAGCGAGATAACGAAAGGTTACTTTTTTATCTGCATGTACCTGCGGAGAAATTACAAGCGGCCCACGTGGTGGTTGTGCAATACCTGCAGTTGTTGCTGCAAGTAACAGACAGGTTAAGGTATAAGTAGCCAATTTTCTATATGTCATCATCATCGTTTTTAATTCACTATGGTTATTATTACAAACTGATTCTTACAATTGATACAGCATGTGCAGGTAACATCAAATCGATTCTTTAATTAAGCCATTTATTATTCTTCATCCAAAGCAACAGCGTATCCATCCAGCCTGGCTGCCTGAAAATAAATCCATGTCCGCCTTTGGGATAAATATGCATCTCCACAGCAATTTTCCTTTTCCGTAATGCTTCAAAATAATTGATGCTGTTATCAACATCCACTACATTATCATCAGCAGTATGTGTTAAGTATGCAGGAGGTGTAGAGTCGTTTATCTGTAATTCGTTCGAAAACAAATCAACTTTATCTTTTGATGGTTCTGCTCCAAGTAATTTCTTTCTCGAATCTTTATGCGTAAGATTTTCCTGCATTGTAATAACAGGGTAGACCAATACCTGAAAGTCGGGTCGCAGATTTGTTTTTTGCGGATTATCTATATAAGACGTATTAAAATGAGTTGCTAAGGTTGATGCAAGATGACCACCGGCTGAAAAACCTACCACGCCGACTTTATGAATATCAATATTCCATTCACCTGCATTTTCTCTTATATACTTGATAGCCTGTTGAGCATCTTGCAAGGGAGCTATACTTTTATCAACAGAAAAGGAATCATTGGGCAAACGATATTTTAATACAAATGCAGCAATACCATTTTCTGCAAATCGTTTTGCTGTACCTACACCTTCGCCTTCATAAACAATTACACTGTAACCGCCACCGGGACATATCAAAACGGCAGTACCGTTTGCTTTATCTTTTGCCGGCAGAAAAACCTGAATGGTAGGTATTACAGAATGCCTGATCAATCCCGGATACTTTGTATCATTTGTTGCGTTTGAAGCTGCAACAGTTGCACCCGGAATTTTACCGGGATATATTTCTAAAATCTCTTGAGCATGAATACTATTGACAGTACAGATCAAACAGAAATGAATTCCTGCAAAAAAAAGCTTCCGAATTAAAGATGTTGCCATTCTAATTTCTGATTGTGTGTTTTAGACGTCTTTATTTGTAAAAAGCATCGTTGAAATTTGAAGAAATAATGCAACCCTTTATTGAATGTCAAGCAATGTTCTGTTGTGGTTGGTTAAGATGTGTTGAACGTTACAAGTTATACAGCCCACCAATCTTAAACTTCCAAAAAACCACAGCGGAAAATTTTACACAACACAGCCGTTCAGATTAACCACTTATTCTGCTGACATCGTTATGATTTGCCCCGGTTTTGTTGCTATATCATACAAAAATGTTTTACTTAACTCGACTGGTGCAAGTGTTGCCTTTTCAGAAACAATCGGTTCTTTGATTGTTTCTGTTGCAAAAAAGGGATTGCTGTTTTCGCCAACCGCAATTTTCAATGCCGCACCACTTGCTGTTTTCAGTTGATTGGGTACCCGCATTCTTAAATTGCCACCCAAGGTTGATTTGATCACTGCTTTCACAACCTTTCCGTTTTTCCATTCCAGGCTTACAATTTCAAAACCACCTCTTGCACGCAAACCGCTAATGCTTCCTCCATTTTGCCAAACGGTTGGTAGTGCGGGAAGCAAGTGAATTGCACCATCATCACTCTGCATCAGCATCTCCGTAATACCCGATGTGCATCCGAAATTTCCATCGATCTGGAAAGGCGCATGCGCATCAAAGAGATTATTGTAAGTGCCGCCGCCACCTTCATTTGTGCCAACCGGTGTGAGTTGATTTTTGATGAGTTGAAACGCATGATCGCCATCCAGCATCTTTGCCCACCAGTTTACTTTCCATCCCATGCTCCATCCGGTTGAAATATCGCCACGATGCAACAATGTAGTTTTTGCGGAGTGATGTAATTGCGGCGTGCGGTAAGCCGAGATCTGGTTTGACGGAAACAAACCATACAGGTGTGAAATGTGCCGATGCTTATCGTTGGGATCATCAATATCATCGAGCCATTCCTGCAATTGTCCATGCTGACCGATATGCATGGGAGCTAAGCGATCACGCATTTCCCGGAGTGTATCAACAAATGCTTTGTCTTTCTTTAAAATTTCTGCAGCACGAATGGTTGAGCTGAACACATCAAATACAATCTGATTCGTCATAGTTGTGCCTGCATCGAGTGAAGAACCCTGGTGTGCTTTGGGTGCATTCTCCGGCGACATATCCGGATTCATCACCAACCATTTTTTTGTTGGATGTTCAATTAAAAAATCAACATAGAACAAGGCTGCACCTTTTAACACAGGATATGCTGTTGCTAAAAATGTTTGATTGCCATTGTACAAATAATGTTCCCACAAATGCTGACTTAACCAACCGCCACCATTGGCCCATGCTCCCCAGAAGGCACCATCCACTGCACCGGTAGCCCGCCAGATGTCGGTGTTGTGATGCGCCATCCAACCTCTTGCGCCGTACATATCTTTTGCAGTTTGTACACCTGTTACTGATAATTCTTTCACCATTTTTAATAATGGCTCATGCAGCTCCGACAGATTTGTTTTTTCTGCCGGCCAGTAATTCATTTCGGTATTGATGTTGATGGTGTACTTGCTGTCCCACGGTGGACGGACTTTATTGTTCCAGATGCCTTGTAAGTTGGCAGGTTGTCCGCCGGGTTGCGAAGAAGAGATCAATAAGTAACGGCCAAACTGGTAATATAAGGCCGCAAACTGCGGATCGTTGTTGCTTGCAAAATTTTTCAACCGTTCATTGGTGGGAAGTGCTGTTGCATCAGTCACACCAAGATCGATCTTAACTCGATTGAAATATTTTTGATACGCTGCAATATGTAATGGCTTGATCTGCTGAAACGATTTTACAACCGCTTTGTTGAGATACGTTGCTGCACGTTCGTTTTCATTTCCACTTACATCATTATAATTATTGAAACTGGTGGCAATAGAAATATAAATGGTAACAGCTGTTGCATTTTTGATAGTGATGGATGTATCAGTGGTAGAAGAAGAGCCGCCAGTTGTTTTTATTTCTGAAATGTTTTTATAGCGAAGCATTCCTTTTACGCCTTCATGATCAACACTTGTACCGGCGATGGTCAATTGTTTTCCTGATACAACAGTTCTCTGCGCATTCGGCAGAACCGGTTTATAAAAAGCAGTAAAAGAAATACTGTTGGGTTTGCTGGCAGTCAAATGCATCACAATTACACGATCGGGAAAGGAAGCCAGCACTTCTCTTGTATAGTTGACGCCGTTGACAGAGTAGGTTGTTTTTGCAATGGCTTTTTCAATATCCAGTTCACGGTAATAATTGCTGTAGTTGTCATGCCCGTCAAAACGTAGCTGCAATTCACCGGCAGGCAAGAACATTTGTCCATGCGATTTTTTACTGATGATGACTCTGTTGGCCAAACGCTCTGCATCTTTTTGCTTACCATCAAAGATGAGTTTGCGCATTTCAGCCAGTGAATCCAGTGCAAGCGGATTATCATTTCTGTTCGGGCTGCCGCTCCATAAAGTATGTTCATTTAACTGAATGGTTTCAGTTGATACATTGCCGTAAACCATTGCACCCAGGCGTCCGTTACCAATGGGCAATGCATTTTCCCATGTGTTGCCGGAGGGCGTATTGTACCAGAGTTTGAAACCTTTGCCTGGTTGTGCAAAACCGTTAGCTGCTACAATCAAACTACAAAAGATGAAAATACGTTTCATTGCTGTTTTATTATTGAGCTGTTCGTGTATAAGAAAGCATTCTGTTTGCCCATGGTATAAAGAATTTAAAATTCGGTGCGTCGGTATGTCCACCATCATGTTGGCGCCACGCTAACTGTCCATCCAGCATATCAGTTAACATAGGTGGCATTTTTTCATTGATGTAATCATTACTTACACCCAGGTCTTTTGCGCCGAGTAATTTGAAAACAGTTCCTGCTGCAATCGTTGCCTGGTAACTTCCTTTCTGATCGAGCCAGTTGGCATCACCTTTCT